>DSAU01000126.1 GCA_011046315.1 bacterium | reverse complement strand
TGCAAAAGTTTTTAGTCAGCATGTCATTGCGAGCGGAGCGAAGCAATCTTATCAAATATTTAAGAGATTGCTTCGTCGCTTCGCTCCTCGCAATGACATGCCTCTATTGCAGTTTACTGCGCTATGGAATATTGAAATGATTTCCTTCAGCAAACAGTTGTTCCATCTTTTTCACGAACCGCTCTGTGGCTCTGCCGTCCGGTTTATAAAAATATTGTTCACGATATTGGCTGGCTTTTTGTTTCATTTCTTCGGTCGGATGCAGGCTTTGTTCAATCGCTTCCTGTACCTGGTTACCTGACTCAATGTGCACAAAAGCGCCTTTTAAAAAATCCCGATTATCGATTTCCAACAACGCCTCGCCATCTGAATGTTTCATCCGGTCGCAGGGCAGATCTAAGACGATCCCGTGCTTGCCGGTAACCAGAAAGTCAAAAACCGTGCTCGATGCTTCACTGATTACCGTATCTGCGGCTGCGTAAAAGGGGACAATGTTGTATTCCTCGAACGGCAGCAAGACCGCATGAGCGTATTTTTTAACCCGGCGCTCGTAAATGCGGTGCTGACGGTGTGGCGCATATTTTCCCATCCAACTGTAGGGATGCAGTTTTATGATCAGATTGAATTGTTTGGTCTGCTCAAAAATATCGTCTTTTACCGTATACAGGCAGGTCGGTTTGTAGGTCGGCGCAAATAGAACGGTCTTTTTTTGAGGATCAAGTCTCCAGCGCCGTAGTAATTTATCAGTATCATCGTACCTGCCCTGCAGCAAAAAGTCCAGCTTGGGCAAACCGACCAGATGAACCTCGCTTTTTCCCAGTGATGGTGAATTCAGCAGCGAATTGACCCGATGAGGTCCCTCAACAAAAATTTGATATTTATCGTTAGCCGCACGCGCCAGATTTCGGTATAAAATATTTTTAATGCCGGTTCCGTGGTTTAAAAATACTAACATGGTTTTCCCATATTCCGCTGCGTTTCTCAGTGTGTCGCCAGTGATGACAATATCAAATCCTCTGGTTTCCGTGGTAAACCGGTAGCCCTGTTTTTTCCACGCTTCGATAGTCTCATTTTGAAAGGGTATATCCAAAATAAGAAAACGGCGCTTTTTTTCCTGATCCAGTGAAAACCAGACGTCATACTTTTCATCATTCAAAATATGTTCGATCACCGGATCAAAAGCAGCTTTATGATACACGTAACCGATTCGGAACAATAATTTAATCTTTTTCACTCTGTGAGTCCATTTTTATCTTAACTTCATCAAATATCGAACATTGTTCGCGATGGAAACTGCGTCCCCGAAATAAATCCCCCCTATTTGGCGCTTGATTGAGGCTCGAGTTGCAGCAGAATCGCTTTTTGAGCCATTTCCGGTCTTATTTCGGTCATACAGCGAAAATGTTTTTGCGGGCAGCGCCTGCCGCCGTGTTTAGCGCACGGGCGGCAGTAGAGTTCATTCACTTCTAGTACTTGATCATATTCCCGAAACGGAAAAAATCCGAACTCAGGAACCGTAGGACCGAAAAATGCTATCACATCAGTCGCCACGGCGTTGGCAATATGCAGCGGCGCGCTGTCATTGGTTAACATTAAATTTAACCGTGAAATAAGCGCGGCAGATTGCGGTATTGTCAGCTGACCAGCAAGATTGACGGCTGTGTTACCGGATAGCGTTTTGATGCGATCGCACAATTGCGTTTCGTCACGTCCACCCAGCAAAACGATAGCGATCGATTCCTGGTTCAAATTTTTTATTAATGACACGAAATACGGTTCCAACCAACGCTTGGTGGGCCAGACTGAACCAGGTGCAATTCCGATGACAAATTGAGCGCGTTGTCGTAGCGGATCGACAATTTTATTTACACTTGATTCCTCAGCAGCGCTCCAGAACATTTCTGTCTGACTGTCAAAATTTTTATTGGAGAACGGTCGCAGCAACCGAAGATAGCGTTCCCGCGTGTGCAATCCTGCGACCTCTTCGATGGGATGGGTGAGAAATTTCTGCCGCTCAAAACCCACCCGACAAGGAATCTTCGCCAGCCTCATCAGCAAAGCAGAGGTCAGTGAACTCTGGATCGAAACGGCTGCGTCATAATGGTTTTTTCGTAATGCATTAATCAATTGAAAAAATGAAACCCATTTTTTCAGCTTCTGTTTTTTATCAAAAACCAACCTTTGGTTTATGTGCGGATTATATTGAAAAACAGAACTGGTGGAAGGAATGGTCAAAACATCCACTTTTACAGCCGGGTAATTTTTTTTCAATGATCGAACAAGCGGTGTTGCCAGGATAACATCGCCCAAAAACGCTGTTTGGATCACCAGTATTCGTTGCGGTTGCAATTTTGCCTCATTATTTCAGAATTTCCTGATACAAGTCGATATTTTTTCTGACTGTTATCTCAATATCAAAATTTTTACTATGTGCTTTGGCTGCGCTGCCCAGTTGTCGTCTCAGCTTCGGGGTTTGGATCAGTTTTAAAATTGCCTGTGCCAGCGCAACACTATCGCGACGCGCTACTAAATACCCGGTTTCACCATCCAGCACCACCTCAGGGATGCCGCCGCTAATAGCGCCGACCACCGGAAGTCCCGCTGCTTGTGCATCCAGCAGCGATGTTCCCAGTCCTTCGAGATGAGAAGCCAGTACGAAGATGTCAAACATTTTAAGATAAACGCCAACATCCTTTTGAAATCCGGTGAATATAAATTGCTGCTCGATGCCGAGATCGCGGGCGAGGGACAGAATTTTTCTTTGATCGGGTCCATCACCAACTGCGCAAAAAGTGACGTTGGGAACCCGCTGCAGGACGATTTTCGCCGCGTTCAACAGGTTCGGGTAATCCTTATGCCCAACCATGGCGCCGATGGCGCCCACGACCACATGACTTTGCGGAATGCCCAGTCTCTGCCTCAAAGTCCCGTTTTTGGGGATATGGTCGAACTTGTGGATGTCGATCCCGCTGTGGATAGTGACCAATTTTTCATCAGCCAAGCCGTCGCTGGATAACACCTTTTTTATGGCATTTGAGATACAGACGATTCTATCCAATCGTGGATTGAGGTACTTGAACCGACTGAACCAGTTGCGGTTGACGTGAAAATCGACCCGACGCACAGCGATGAGTTTCACCGGCGGATAGAATAATTTCGTCCACAAGCCGATCGCCAGCGAGTGCGACGAATGGCAGTGAATGATCTGAAATCCTCGATGGCGGCACAGCGCGGCGATTTTCAATCCGGCGATAAAATCGGCTTCATTCAACATGCGGATGGCGTAATAGGGGAGACCATTATTATGGCAAAATTTTTTCAGTTCAGATCCGGGTTGACAGATTAAAGCCGTTTGAAATTCATGTCGTTGCAACCCGGTGATCAAATATGCCACCTGTTGCTGCCCGCCACGCCATCCCCTTTCCGAATCGATGTGCAAAATTTTTATCGCGTTTTTTCCCATATTTTCAAATATTTTAAAAAAACCCCGTAAGCTGAATTGCATGAAAGGATCAGGCCGGCTTTACCATCCAGAAACCCCTGTTGTAACAAATACATTTTGATAAATTTTATTAAACCTCGCGCAAAAGCGCTGATGATAGTTGCTGATTTTCCGGAATCAATTGCCTGTTCTGCACCCAGCTCAGAATAACGATTCATCCGCGCCACGTGGGATTGAATTGTTGGGTAAGTATAATGCAGCAGCGGTTCATCAATCCGGCTTATCTTGCCCATCACCTCCACCGACTCATGGATTTTTTTGTCGCTAAAATTACCAAATCGCCGGTTGAAAAGTCTCAGCGGATAATCACGGTTCCATCCGCAGTGCCGGATGAGTCGGTTCAGATAAAATGAATTGCGTTTAATCCGGTAGCCGACGCTATCCGGTTGTTGCAAAATCTGCTGAATGCGTTGTTGAAGGGCTTCAGTGAGCGCTTCGTCAGCGTCAACCGAAAGAATCCAGTCATGGCGGGCTGAATCTACTGCCAGGCGTTTAGTCAATCCAAAGCCGCGCCAATGTGTCTGTAGCGTCCGGCAGCCAAATTTACGACAGATTTGTAGTGTATTGTCATCAGAGCCGGTATCCACAACAATAATTTCATCTGCCCAACCAACTGAATTCAGGCAGCGTTTGATGTTTTGTTCCTCGTTCAGGGTGATGATTGTAACCGATAATGGATTCATCGTTTTCTCCTATCGGCTAAATTCCTGGTAAACGATCTCATGGGTGTCGTCCGGATTGTCCAAACCATTTTTTGCCTGGTACTTGCCACGGTCGATATCATTTTTTTTGGCTTGATAATAGTTATGGTTCACCCGCTCTCCGTTGATGTGAAAAGGATGGTGGTGTAAGTGAATGGGAAATTCACTATCGGAAATATTTCTTCCCCGAACTCCGATTCGATACAATCTTCTTCCGAGGTCATCATCCTCGTTGCCCCATCCGATGTAGTTTTCGTCATAGCCGTTAATTTTTTCAAAATCAGCGCGGTTGATCCCCACAGCGCCGCCGCGAAATTTAGCGCCGGAATCTTTCACATGCAATCGTTTAAGCAATGAGTAAAATTTGTCTTTTCGATACTGGCGGTTAATTTTCTGCAATTGACTTCCTTTAAAAATTTGATCAAAGTTGAAATCGCGGATGACGTTATCGTCGATCATCCGAGTTTGTTGCGCCGATAGTCGCAACGGATAGCACACATTGAAATGCTGCGGATGATAGTTATCGATGAAGGTCGCCATCAGGTTTTTCGTAAAAATCAAATCTTGATCAAGGAAAATCAGGTAATCTCCTTGAGAAAAACGAACACCATTATTTCGACAGCGCGCCAGCCGAAAACCACGGTTCGGTTGTCGCACATATTTTAAAATGAATTTCATCTGTGCCGCCATTTCATACAGAATTTCCCGAATATCCTCCTGCGAACCATCATCAGAGATGATCAGCTCGTCTGGAAGCTGGCTCTGATGAATCAGTGAAATCAGACAATTGCGCAGCAACTGCCTTCGGTTATAAACAGTAATAATTACAGATGTCTTAATCATTGAATTGTCATGTGTTTATTTTTTCGTTCAATCAGGATTTGATTAATGGCATATTCAAGTCGCAACTTGTGTGAATAATGTTTGTTGAAATAGCCTTCCTCAAAAATCCATTCATCGTTCAATTCATCGTACAAATAGCGACCGGGTTTGCCATCGATGTACATCTGCGAAGGATTGTAAGATCCAAAAATGGTCTGCAATCCAATAACGTAGTAATTTCCCATCGCATCTTCCAAAATATCCAATGCCATTGAAGTGAAGTTGCCGCGATCGCAAACGTCTTTGCACAATTGTAAGATACTTTTAGGCGGATCATACCAACCGATCCGATCGGAACCGGAGTGGAACCGGCCGGCTTTCAGTTTTTGATGTCCAAAATAGGACTCGCCTATTTTGATAATGCGCCATTGTTTGGCGTCTGGTATATGCTGCTGAAAAATTGCATATCCCCGCTGAACGTCCAGCTTATTCGCTGGTTTTCGAACAAAGCCGCTGCGACTGATCTTTTTTAATAATCGATTCAATTGTCTTTTCGAATTAACCAGGTGTACACCAGCGGCAGCGGATCCGGTATTAGTTTTATAAATTATTGGGTATTGTAATTCTTCCAGCCAGGGAACAACATCGTTGAGCTCTCGGTTTCTAAGGTAGATCACCTTGGTTTTTGGATGGGGAATTTTGTGAATCTCCAACCAGTAAACCATGTTTCGTTTATTTTTATAAATAAACAGCTCATCAAATGATGGGTAAATTTTTTTCCCCATCGAATGAACTAAAAAATAGAGCCTTTCATCGTACATCTGTTTTTCGACAGAAACCGAGCCCTCTGGCTGGGCCACAAACAGGTCGGCTTTCGATTTTTCAATATTTTTAATCCAATCCGGCGACACAAAATCAATGATCTCATAGCCAAGCCCCAAATCATTGCAGGCATTTTTGTAATGATGGGAGCTGAATTTTTTAAATCCCTCCAAAATACCGATGATGATCGCAGGTTGATTTTTTTCGTGCGAACTCATACTAATTCCGCTAACCTGGTAAACTCAAGTTTCTTTTTTCTTGCAGAGTATTCGTGAGCGAGTTTTCCCCAGTGGCAGATGGTCTCATCGAATAAATCCTTCGAACGTTTCACTGCCACATTAAAGCCGACGCTGTTTTCCGGCATGACCAGATGGCAATCTCGAACAAATTCATTGATCTGAAACGGCTGCAATTTGCCCCGGTGTTCATCAAATTTGCGTTCTTTTAGGACGGCGATGATCATACCAGGCTCCATTTCTTCAATAAAAATTGGATAAACTGTTCATGCCGATTAAGCTCTGGCGAGATCAATTCCCACTGATTGCCATTGCTTTTCCGATAGACCGGCGCTTGATCGTAAACCGTGTGCGTCAGGTCTCCGTAAATAACGCTCATTTCAGTAATCACCCACTGGTTTTGTTGGTCGCGAATAATATCATACGACATGATATCATATTGGCAACGTTGGTGGATTTCCGCGGTGAAGTTGAGTAGTTCCATGGGCAGTTCAGAAACATCAAACGCACCGCTGCCGCTGGCGAACGGGCTGTCCTTGCGATTGTGACGAAAAAAGCCGGAGATGATATCAGTCCCAAGACAGATCAACCGGAAATCGCCGGAATTGCCAGCAATAAATTCCTGAAAATAAACATAATCCTTCTGGATTTCCGATTTGAAATAGGTTTTGATTCCGCTCCCGAATGCTTTTTTAACGTATGCCTTTGCCTGCCGTTTAGACTGCAACAATCCCACGTTGGCGCTGCCGGCACCGTGACTGGATTTGTAGATCAGCGGGTAGTCCGTGTTTTTACAAAATGCCAACGCGTCCTCGCGATTGAAAAAGATGTGGGTTGCCGGAGTGGGAATCCGCAGTCGATTGAAAATATAAAATTGAGATATTTTATCATCGTAATGCCAGAAGGTTTTCCACTCCGGGAATGTTGGAACGGATCGTTCGATCTCCATAAAATAAATTAATCGACGCGCCAAATTTCGTCGGCTGGGCGTATGTTTGGTGCGCCAGATGAAGCCATCATAATCACTGCTAATTAACCGCGCCTGTTCGGCTGATTGAAACACATCCAACAGCTCAACACCGACGCCGTATCGGATCAACAGCGGCTGATAAACTTTCCAAAAACCATTTATATCTTTTACCAGGGCAATTGTTTTCATTTTAGTTGGCCATGTGATTTTAGAGTAATAAGCTCCAGAGCAAAATCAAAAAAATCGGTCCATTGGAAAATTAACTTTTTCCAATTAAATTCACGTTCCATTTTGGTTCGCAATGCTTTGCCCATTTCCGGCAGTTGGTCCCGGCTGCGAAGCGCCTGTTCCAGCCCTGCTTTAATTGCAGCATAATTGCGTTTCACAATCCAGCCATTGATGTTATGGTTGATCAATTCCGGAACAATGCCGACATCGGTGGAAATGATCGGAACACCGCAGGCTGCCGCTTCGATAACCGGGCGCGGCGTGCCTTCACTGCGCGATGCACAGATATACAGATCCAGCGAATTGTAAAAGCGGCGCATTCGGTTGTCATCGGTGATAAAATTATCCTCCTTTGCTTGAACCTTTAGCTCTACATCTGCCAGTTCATTACAGATTGGCTGGATGAATTCATGAAACCCGCGTTTACCCGGATGGTTGGTCAGGCTTCCGGTCCAGCCAACGATCAATTTTTTGCTTTTTTTTACGCCTGGTTCGGGAAAAAACATTTCCAGATCACAACTGTATTTAGTGTGAATAATCCGGATGTACCGACTAAAAATGTACCACAATTTGGCGCAATGGGTGTTGACCAGCACCGCTTTTTTAAGACGGCGAATAATTTTTCGTGGCGGGGTGACGTTATAACCCGGTGGTTGGGTCTTGCCATGGTCCCAACGGACAAAGGAACGCACACCGGTAACAACACGATCAATGGGAATTTTTCGTTTGAAAAATTCAAAATAGGTTCCCAAATACATGGGGAAAAGCAGATCGAACTGCTCGAGATATCGTCGCCATTGTTTAAAAAAATCATCAGCGTAGCAGATGTCGAGCTGCAGATCCGATCGATTGTATTTTAGCAGATCTCTGGCGTTTTTATCCAATGCCCAGTGGGGAAAGTCAGGAATTATGAGCACCTTTTTCGTCACTGCTCAAACACCTCTCAACAAAATGTAATTTTTAAAACCACCAATCTGTTTCCCGCCATAGCTATATTTTTCAATTTTTGATAATATTCGATATTTCAACCGCTCATGTTTGTGCGGCTGACGATAGGGATTGGGTTTACCCGTATATTGTAATTTTTCCTGCCAGTCGATTTGATTAATTTTTTGCTGCATCACTGCCGGATGGGTTCCGCGAAATTCAGCCAACAAATTTAACGGTCCGTAATCAAACTCTTTGGGAGCCTTTTCATAGTAGTGACGAGCTCGGGATAAACCCCAATGCACCGTGTCCAATGCCCGTCGTTTGTTTTGCATCAGTTGCGGAGGACGGACCCAGCCGTAATGATAAATTTCAGCATCCACAGTTGCGACTTTTAATTTATGGTGCCCACTTTCCTGGCGCGGATTATCGAAATAATCAAACCGGCGAAACGACTGCGCGCTCTGCCAGGAGTAAATATCGGGACGATTGCGGATAATGCGAATCTCATGAGGATACCAGCCGTGTCCGCTCTGATAATGGTTGTAATCTCCCCAAAAATGTCTATATTTAAAAATCAATCCCTCGACAGTTTGATTATCGATCAGTTCCAAACATCGACTTTTTATTATTGGTAGATATTTTTCGTGAACCACTTCGTCAGCCTGGAGATAGAAAAGCCAATCTCCGCTGCACTCTTGTTTGGCAATATTGGTCTGCATGGCATTAATCAGACCTTTTTTGAAATATTTTTCCTCCCAGATGGTATCGATAATGTTTATTTTTGGATCACCGATTTCAATAATTTTATCCCGCGTCGTATCGTCCTCATCGCCCATGCCCACAGCGATGATAAATTCATCCACTATCGGCAGTATCGATTTAATGGATTCAACCACCGGATAATACAGTTTAATTCCATTCCGAACAAATGAAAATCCGCTAATTTTCATTTAATAATCCTCTGTTACCTGATCGGAAAATTGGAGCTGATATAATGTACGATAGCGATCGCAGCGCTGCAATAATTCTCGATGGTTACCAATGTCAACGATTTCTCCCCGGTCCATCACCACGATTTTGTCGGCTGCTAACACGGTGGATAGTCGGTGCGCAATAATGATCACCGTGCGATTCCGAGTCGCTCGATTGATCGCCTGTTGCACTTTTTGCTCAGCTTCGGTATCCAGCGCGCTGGTGGCTTCATCAAAAATAAGAATCGGTGGATTGTTCACAATCGCACGGGCGATGCACAACCGCTGCTTTTGACCGCCTGACAGGTTTGAACCCTTCTGCTGCAACGGTTCGCCGTATTGATGGGGTAGTTTTTCGATAAACTCGTCTGCATAAGCGGTTCGTGCAGCCTGGCGAATCGCGTAGTCAGAAACCTCAACCGGAGCACCGTAGCGGATGTTGTTTTCAATCGTTTCAGTAAACAGGATCGAATCCTGAGTCACAGTGCCGAAAAGTGTCCGTAGATCTGTCAGGTCGATCCTTTTAATGTTAATATCATCGATCAATATTTCTCCGGCTGTCACATCGTACATGCGGGGAATTAAGTTGACCAGCGTAGTCTTGCCAGAGCCGCTGCTTCCAACCAGCGCGACTTTCTCTCCCTTTTTTATTTCAAGGTCGATATTTTTCAATACCGGCTGATCCGCATGATAGCCAAATGAAACATCGCTCAATCGAATATTCCTTTCAAACGATTTTTTGTGAACCGGATCGGCGCAATTTTTAATTTCTGATTTGCGGTTCAGAATGAAAAAAATTCGTTCCACCGATACCTGCGCCCGTTTGATGTCAGCGTAGGCTTTGGTCAGCGTCTTCATAGGATGAAGCATGGAAAAGATAGCAAACAGGAACATAAGAAACTCACCCGAAGTAAATCCGCTTTCCGGATTCAACACCATTCTGCCGCCGATCAAGATCACCAGAATCGCGGTCAGCGTACCGTGTAATTCGCCCAACGGCTGGTTGAGAGCGCTATAGGCCATTGATTTTCGCCAAAACAAAAAATATTTCCAGTTGATCTTTTTAAATTTTTCCAACTCAAATTTTTCACGGGAAAAAGCCATTACGATCCTCATGCTGTTGAGCACTTCTTCAATATTGGAAAACATATCAGAAAATTTGTTCTGAATACGCAGCGCATATTTTTTGATTTTTTTGCCCAGCCAACTTATCGCGAAACTGAAAATTGGCAGCACGATCAGGCTTAAAAAGAAAAATTTAGCGTTTAAAGAAATAGCAATCGTCGCGTAAACTAAAAGCAAAAACGCATCGCGCAGCAGGTTAAACATCTGGTCAATGTACATATCGCTGACAATATTGACATCGTTGACCATACGCACCAGCGAATCACCAGGTTTATTGATGTTGAAAAATTTTAGGCTCTGTCCCAAATAGGTTCGAAAAATTTCGTTGCGGATTTCTAAAATAGTTTTGCCCCGCAGATTGGCAAAGGTGATTTTGTTTAAAAAGAAAAACACGTTTTTAATAATCACCAGCGCTAAAAAGGTGATGCAGACGATCATTAATAAAAGCCAGGGATCGGTTAATGACATGACATCTTTAAGTGAGTCTGCCAGAGACTTGCGTACTGTTTCATCGCGCAGCGCCAGTATGCCGCCGGCTTTTATTAAAGATTGGTGAATCGCCTCACCCATGGCAGCATAAAATTCTGAAAATTTGGTGTAAGCAACTGTAGTAGTAGTACGGGGCGCAAATACATAATCGAACAACGGGATCACCATGGTCAGGCTGGCGCCGCTGAACAGGGCAAAACTGAACATAAAAAACAGTCCCGAGATAAGATAGCCCCAGTGGCGGAATAACCATTTGTAC
>DSAU01000481.1 GCA_011046315.1 bacterium | reverse complement strand
CTATTATTAATATTTTGTAACCGATCACAGGGATCAAAAGTTATATCTACAAACTTTAGACAGCATAACGACCTGCGTTTCACCTACCCCGCCTCAGACAAACCAAACAAACAAACCGATCTGCTGAATTAACATCTCAAACTAAATAAAACAAAAGCCAACGGGGTCAGGTGCAAACGCGTGGTTATGACCTCGTCCACTTCCCACCTGGGCGGGGATTAGGTATGGGATGGGCTCTTTATTTTAGTGCGTTTATCCGGTATTAGCCTACATTGCAATAAATGATGCATCCCCATCGGCTCAACGGCAAAAAGAAATTGCGCGGGGTTAAAAAACGTGAGATAAATTAGTGAGATTATTGGGTCAGGCGATAGTCGGAAATTCAGAAACGTTCGATTTAATTAATCTCACGTTCTTTATTTTATTTACAGTTGTATTATAAAAAATATTTGCGAAAATGTCAAGCACTTTTTTTTAATTAAATGCAACAAACGGCAACGCAAGTTCAGCCTGAACATTAAGCCTCGTGCAGATGGCATATCAGTTTAAAAAGCCAGCTATTTATATAAAGATTGAATTATATGGCGACCGCCGACTGGTTGTCTCGTATTTTTTTTACATATCTTGTTGCTCTAAGCTAATAGAACGAGCTCTTTTGATAAAGACCGGCGGTGATCGCAGCCCCTTAAGCGTCAACAGGCGCGAGATATTTATAGAAATAGGTTTTACGTGATTTCGGAGGTGATGTCAGGGACGATACATAAGGATTTATAATTGGTATCCGTCTGAAATAGATTTTTTGTGTTTTGAAAACCGTTGAAACGGTTATTGCTATGGTTTTAGGTTTGTAACGACATCCCATCCGGCTAATGTGGTATGGGGCGCTAATACAAAAAAACATTGAATTAACACCACATATGAACGAAGTGCCGTTTAAACGATCATAACACTATCAGAAATTCCAACCGGGCGTTTTAAACGATTCCTCTCAAGCGTTCGATTTCCGCGGCCAAGGCAGATCTCCCCTCGTAAGTGGTCACATCAACGTCGAAAGCCGGGTTTAACAGCTTGACCTGCGCCAGGCTATTGTTGAAATCCAACAGCGCGAAATAGGATTCTGCCATCAGCAAGTGCAGATCCTGATAGTCCAGAGTTTGGTCATGGGCAAAGTTCCAGTTGGCGTTGATTGTCAGCGCCTGTTGCGCCGATTGAATTGAATTCTGATAACTTTTCTGGGCATTGTAAACAAAAGCCAAGCCGGCGTGGGCATCAGCCAGATTTGTATTTAAAGCAATGCCTGCTGAAAAAGAATCCACTGCTTTGTCCAGATTTAAACTTCTGGCATAAGCCCAGCCAGCGCCGGTATAAGCTTCGGTGTATCCGGGATCTTTTCCAAATGCTTCGACAAACTTATTGGCAGCGCTTTTATAATTTTTGCTGATAAATAATGTCCACCCCTGCTCGGTGAGCTCTTGAGCCGTAAAATTATCAGTGCCCGCCCCCCCATCGATGTCGCAACCGGCGATGAAAAAAATTAACAATGAAAATAGCAACCAGTGATATTGTCGATCCATTTTATTGCTCCTGCTTAATTATTTGACGAAAATCATTTTGCGGGTGGTCGAAAATTGTCCGGCATTTAAGCGGGAAAAATATATACCACTGCTGGCAGTTGTGTTGTCATCGCTTTTTCCGTCCCATACAATACGGCCCAGCCCGGCAAGCTGTTTCCCCTGCTTTAGCGTTCGGATCAATTCGCCGTTGATGTTGAAAATTGTCAGTGAAATGTCGCTATCAACTGGTACAAAATAGGTGATAGTCGTTTGATTATTGAACGGATTGGGATAGTTCTGATAAAGCTGAAAATTTTCGGGCTTTGTCGGCGACTGGTCGGTGGGATCATAAAAAAGCGCAAATTCGCCGAGCTGTGTAATTGATGCAGCTACGGTTTTTCGAACAACATCCACTTCCCCGCCGATACCAACCCAATTCTCGTTTGACCGGCGGTAAAGGCGAATTTTGGTTTCGTCGATGGTTGCTGACGCTGTTGACTGATATCGGAATTGTAACCGCAGCGGAACATCGAAAACAAAATCAACAGGATTAATTCGAAACACCGGACTGACAGCGATCAGATCAGATGGCTCATGGCGGTTCAACGATTCGCTAAATATGGTCAAATAAGTATTAGAGGAAACCGCATTAGCCGGCACCTTCATATTTAAATAGCCGTATGAAAATAATGTTTCCTGTTGGGGCTTAAGCAGTAGTACGTTAAAATTTTTAACCAAATTTTCCGGGCTCTCTCCCTGAATTGCAGCCTGCACCGAAAGCCTAGCTGTGCCGCTGCGGGTTAAAATATATTCACCTTTGTAGATTAAATTTTCAAGTTGAATCATGGAAATATTGGTCGGGGTATCGCTGCCGATTTTAATTGACGCTGTCGGCGCAGCCTGGAGAGGCGACCTGGTGATGAGGTAAAAATCTATAAATTGAGTCAATGCCGGATTTTGAAAAATGGACAGGCTCATGTTGCCGCCCTGCGGATTTTCAATAATATATTTGACAGGTTGATAGCTGTTCAGTTTGCCGTAGCCCCATTTGTCATTTGGGACCGAATTGGTAAACTGGTCCTTGGTTGCAGTTCTGATGATGGCATCCCGAATTTGAATGGCATCCAGATTTGGATTTTGCTGCAACAACAGCGCAATGGTTCCGCTAACAAAGGGCGCGGAAAAACTGGTTCCCTGGCTCAAAGCGTGTTTACCGTCGCGGGCAATAAAAGCATTGGGAAAGTCAGGATTGGGTGAATTATATATGGTGTAGTCTGTGCCTGGCGCCGCATCTGTGGAGTAACTGGAAGCGATCATTTCTCCCGGCGCGCAAATTTCGGGCTTAACGCGACCGTCACGTGTCGGTCCCGGGCTGGAAAAAGATGAAGCCTGGCCGATTCGATTCACCAAATCCGGAATTTCAAGTGTTCGATTTTCCAAATTGGTCCATTTGGCTTTAGTGATATAAGCGCCAACCGTGATCGCGTTAAAAGCTGTGGCTGGCGTTCCGGTAATCATCGAATAATCCACGTTGGATGTTAAATAGGCGTTCATGGTTGAACCCGCCAGCCATAAGTCAAATCGACCGGCGGAGCCTTCGAGAACAATTTTCCAGTTGCCTGATGCCGGCGGCGAGCTGCTGGAATGATCATAAATTTGGATTTGCATTTGATTGTCGCCGTTAAGTGCGCTGGGCCCATATCTGGCATTTGAAATAAAGATTGCGCCCTCGTCAGTTGTTTTTCCAAAATCGTTTCCAGTGCTCACCGGGCCATAAACTTTATTACTGGGCGTTATAAGCTTTGCCCGATAACTATGAGCAGCGTCATACCAGACTTCAAACACCACATAATCGTCCATGCTTTCGGGATTTGCGGTGTATGACGGAATTGTAAAGTCAATTTCATACTCATTTTTCGCCGCCGAGAAAGTTCCACTGGAATGGATCGCTCTATCGCCGTCATTACCGGATGAGACCACAATCGCCTTGCCTCTGATTCCATTGCCAATGATGTTATCAATGGCTTGTTCCGAAAGGTCGGTACCGTCGTGAGGTCCGTTGCTGCCGCCCAGGCTGAGGTTGACCACGTATGGCTTACCCTGGGCTGAAGCCAAGCTGTCGATAAATGCGATGGCGTTGATGTAATCCACATCAACAAAGGAATGGCTTCCCTGGTAGCGGGTGGCTTTCACAATCACCAGATCCGCTTCCGGCGCCACGCCTCGATAGGTATATTTGGGAACATTATTCCCGGTGGCTCGTCCGTTGCCGGCTGCGCTGCCAGCGGCGTGAGTACCGTGCCCTACTACGTCGTTAGCGCTAACAGAAATTGCGCCGCTAAGTGCGCTGTTTATTTGGGAAGAAGTGTAAAGCGTTCCACCGTAAGGACCGCTGCCATCAAGTACCTCATCGCCGTCAACATCGCCGGGATCGCTGAAATCCAACAGCGCGACAATCCGGGTGGAACCGTCGGCATTGCGAAAATCGTCGTGTTGCCAGTCGATTCCGGTGTCCACGATTCCGACAATCACCCCTTTGCCTGTGAGCTGGTAACCGCTGTGAACTTGTATGGCGCCGATCTCCGAAATTGCCCGGTCGTTTTGAATCGAGGCGGTTTTGGCGGACTGGATGTAATGGATTTCGGGATGCTCAATCAGCAGCGGGATAGTTTCGAGTGATACCGATGCAGTAACAATGTTGCCAACAATGGATTGGACAGAAACTCGGAACTGGTTTAAGTCCGATCGGGACAACTCGGTTTTGATGAGCACCGGAATTCGAGCCTGTGCTGACACTTTTTTACCGAGCGCCTGGCGGTATAGCAGCGGTTTGACCTGGGGGTGCTCAAGCATTAATCCCAGATAAGGATCCAATTTTTGAAATACAGAAGCATTGGGAGCAACAGCCCAGCCGTTGCCAATGACGATGGCGCTGATTAACAATATATTTAAAAATAGCTTCCAGTTCATTTTTCAATCTCCTCGATTTTAATTTTGGATTTGATTGAATCAGGAGAATGTAGCCTTGCCTGCTTTGCTCCTTGAATGGCGTCAACAAATTTCATCTTTGCCAGATCAATGACCCGTTTGGCGGGCAATGATGCGGTATAAATAGGACCAATATTGGCGATGATGTTGATTTCCTTTTTATTCAGTATCGATAGCTGCAGATCTGTCAAATCTTCATTAACTTTAAACATAACCGATAACTGCTGATCGAGCTGGGATTTTTCCTTCAGTGATTTAAGGGTTAACCGGAGCTCCGGATCAACTTTTCGCAGCTCATCCTCCTTACAACCGCTGATTAGAACAACAAACAGCGAAACAATCAGCAAAACGAAATGGTATTTGATATTCATAATTGACCCCTAAACAAAGAATATCAAAGATTAAAAATTTAGGTTGTAGCTTCATATCTGCTTTTCATAGATTCGATAAGTTTTATAGATTTTAGCGCCAATGTTTTGCAATGCAGTATTCATCGCGTCGTTGTTTTCAAGAATCCAGGAAAACTCTCCCCAGTTGTACCCCTTTTTAATTCCGTTTTGATAGGTGTCAACATAAAAGACCAGATCGATGCCATGGTTACGATATTCGGGCAGCACGCCCATGATAATGACTCGAAGTCGATTAATTTTCCGAATGTGATACAGCAGCTTAAACAGACCGAACGGGAACAATCTCCCGTTGATTTTAATGAGTGCTTGATTAATGTCGGGACATGAAAGTGAAAACCCGACCGGTTTTCCATTTAACTCGGCAAAGTAAACCACATCCTCATCGATAATCTGAACCAGCTCTTTTGCAATGTGGTCGATTTCGTGGTCGGTCAGGGGGACGAAACCCCAGTTCATTTCCCAGGCTTTGTTGTAAATCTGTTTGACCCGTTCGATTTCGTTTTTGATGTCCTTTTTATTGATTTTTCGGAATGTAAATTGGCTGCGCTGTTTGATGCGGTTAACGACCTTAATCACCCGATCAGACATTTTCATGGTTTCTGCGTCGAGATAATACGCCCACAAATCCATGGCTTTGACAAATCCGTATTGTTCGATAAAAGTTTGATAATAGGGCGGATTGTGCCCCATTAAAATAACTGGCGGATAATTGAATCCATCAACTAACAGTCCGCAGATTTCATTCTGCGAATAATTTTCTGGTCCTCGGATGGCGTGTAAATTTTTCTGCTTACCCCATTCCATGGCCGTATCCAATAATTTTTCCGCAACCTGGTAGTCATTTATCGTCTCAAAAAATCCGAAGAAGCCGACATTCTCCTGGTGAAATTGATTGTGACGATTGTTCAATATTGCGGCCACAGTTCCAACAAGCTTGTTGTTTCGCGTGGCGAGAAAAAAATCTACTTCAGAATGTTCGAAAAAGGGGTGTTTATTTTTATTGACGTTGTCGAGCTGCTGGCGAATCAGCGGCGGAACCCAGCAAGGATCGTGTTGGTAAATTTTCCAGGGAAATTTAACCAGTTTTTTCAGGTCCTGTTTACTGGTTGCGTGGAATATCTCGATGTAATCGTTGGACATTTTAGGTCTCCTCAAAAAACAACTCCTGACCATTTGCGGCATCAATTCAACAGAGAGAGCATGTCAGGTGTGTGCTATGTCTGTTTCATGGTTTTTGTCATATTTTGAGTTTAAATCAAACCGAATTCTTTCCCCAGTTTAAAAACAATTTCCAGCACGTGATCCAGTTCGTCATCAGTGTGAGTTGCCATATAGCTGGTTCTGATCAGCGCCTGTCCCGGTTCAACCGCCGGGCTGATGACAGGATTGCTGAAGATTCCATATTCGAATAGCAGTTTCCAAAAACCAAACGTCTTCATATCATCGCCGATGATAAGCGGGATAATAGGCGTTTGCGATCTGCCGGTATTAAATCCCATTTCCTGGAAAGCTTTTCTCATTTTTGCCGTATTTGTCCAGAGTCTTTCCAGCCGTTCGGGTTCGGATTTGAGAATATCGAGCGCTTTGTTCACGGTCGCGACAGCAGAAGGGGGCATACTCGCCGAAAAAATTAGCGCTCTGGCATTGTGTTTGATGTATTGAATTACCTTGGCCTCGCCGGCGATAAAACCGCCCAGAGATGCGAAAGATTTGCTGAAAGTTCCCATAATCAAATCCACATCATCTTCCAAATCAAAGTGCTCGCCGGTTCCCCTCCCATATTTTCCGAGAACACCGCAGGAATGGGCATCATCGAGCATAAGTCTGAAGTTATATTTCTTTTTTAATTCAACCAGATGGTCGAGATTAACAATATCGCCTCCCATGCTGAAAACGCCATCAGTGACGACAAGTTTGCCGCCGGTGTTGGAATCAAAATTTTTTAGCAGACGCTCGAGGTCTTTCATGTCGTTGTGTTTGTATTTGTAGGTCTTGCCAAAAGACAGACGACAACCCTCGAGGATACTGGCGTGATTTTCGCGATCGCCCAAAATAAGATCATCTTTTCCAACTAATGAAGCAATTGTCCCCTGGTTGGTTTGAAAACCTGTTGAAAAAACCAGCGCCGCTTCCTTTTTAACGAAATGCGCCAACTTTTCTTCCAACTCTTCGTGCAGTATTAGCGTACCATTGAGAAATCGGGAACCGGTACAGCCCGAACCAAAAGTTTCCAGTGCATCAATTGCGGCTTCCTTGATGCGGGGATCCTGAGTGAGCCCCAGATAGTTGTTAGAGCCGATCATGATATATTTTTTTCCATCGATCATGACGGTTGACCCGGCTCCGGATTGGATTGCTTTAAAATAGGGATAGTAGCCTTTAGCAATTGCCTCATCCACGCGGGTGTCTTTGTAGCATTTTTCAAATAAGTCCAAAGTAGTGTCCTCGCAGCTGGTTAAAAAAAATTTAATTTACTGTAAAATATAAAAAGCTTTTTCATCATTGTCAAGATTAAAATGAAACTGGGAAAAAATGTTATTAAATTCTTGCATTATTGACAATATATTTTATATTTATAATTGACGGCGTCGTTTCAGTAATGGGCGATTTTTTTTGATTTTGTGTAATAAACAGGGTGCAATATGCTGGCGTTGATCACGGGAGCTAACGGTTTTATTGGCAGCCATTTGGTAGAACGATTGCTTCGAAGAAACTATTCGGTAAGATGTCTGGTCAGAAAAACAAGCGATCTGAAATGGATTCAACATCTGCCGGTTTCATTGCTATACGGAGATATTACGGATTTTCATTCTCTGTTGAGCGCAGTTCAGAAGGTGGATTATGTTTATCATTTGAGCGGAAAAGTTCGGGCGCTGAATGAAGATGAATTTTTCCGAGTCAATCAGCGGGGTACCAAAAATTTGCTTGAATCCTGCCGCTTACATGCTCCGGACCTGAAACGATTTGTTTATATTTCCAGCCAGGCAGCAGCCGGTCCCAGTCCCGATGGAACTCCGCTTCGAGAAATTGATCCGCCTTGTCCGGTTTCGATTTACGGAAAGAGCAAATTGCAGGGGGAATTAGAGACGGAGAGCTACCGAAAACATTTTCCGGTAACGATAATCCGCCCACCGTCGGTTTACGGTCCCCGGGATGATGATATTCTGGCGATTTTTAAAAACATTAAAATGGGAATCAAACCGCTCATCGGGAAAAAAACGAGGGCGCTGAGCCTCATTCACATCAATGATTTGGTTGATGGGATCGTTTTAGCAGCGGAACACCCCAATGGCGCCAATGAGATATTTTTTATGGCAAACCGGAAAAGTTGTTTTATGGAAGAATGGGAAAACATGGTCGCTGCTGCTTTGGAGAAAAAAGCGGTCTTTGTCAGAATCCCGGAGTGGGGATTGGATTTTACAGCGTGGATTGCAGAAATTGTGGCCCGACTCTCTCGGAAACCAGCCTTGTTGAATCGGGATAAAGTATTGGAAATGAAACAACCACACTGGGTGGTTGACAGCAGCAAAGCAGAGAGGCTGTTGGGATTCACTCCCAAAATTGAAATTAAAAAAGGTATTCGGGAGCTCTATCGCTGGTATCGGGATCAGGGCTGGCTTTAAATTTGTTAAAATATTTTATATTTCTCCGCCCGGGGAGACCAAAAACAGCAAGAGCAATTTAAGTTATGCGATTTGTCGTTGATGTAATGCTGGGGAAATTAGCGCGCTGGCTGAGAATACTTGGCTATGATACGATCTATCAGCCAGATTTTTCCGATGATGATTTGTTCTTCTGCAGTTATCTCGAAAACAGAGTTTTATTGACACGGGATAGAGCATTGGCAGGGCGAATGCACAAAGACCGGGTATTATTGTTGAACGATACCGACCTGAAGTCCCAACTAACAGAGGTCGTTCAGTGTTTTGATTTAAAGACAGAGGGGTTGGTTTTTTCACGCTGTACAATTTGTAATCAAAAAATTATTCCGGTTGAAAAAGCCGTTGTCGCCGATCGAGTGCCGGCTTATATTTTCGACACAATTTGTCAGTTCTATTACTGTCAAAACTGTGATAAAGTTTATTGGGAAGGCAGCCATTTGCAACATGCAAAACAATTTTTAAAAAAATTAAAGGGAAGAAATGGTGAACAAAAATGACGATAACATTCAGGATGAAAACCGGAAAATGCGCTATTTGCGATTCATTGTTGATGTAACTGAGGCGCGTTTGTATCAAGAAGATTTGTCAACTGTTGAAGCAATAATCCTCACGAAATCGGTCCGTGAAGCGGTGCTGAAATTGTTCCCCGGCAAAGATGAAACCTATGATTTGATCTATACTCCACGGTTCAATAGAATCTTGAAACACAGGCTCATCTCCAACTGAAATGAGGTCTGCTAAAACTGGGGCAAAAAGTCCGTTGTCAGATTTTCAACAAGTTGTGGCATAATAGTTGCCGAATATAAAGTGACAATCCCATTGTCCCATCGTTAATTCTCGCGAGATCGGCTTCTTGGAGGATTTAAAAATGTTTAAGTTTTTGGTGAAGGTTGTGGTGGTGGTGTTAGCCATTCAAGCGGGGATGGGCTACCTTAAAAAACAGGAAATTATTTCCGGAAATATTAAAATAAATTATCCTGTTTTAAAGGAGAAAATCCTTAAGCTCATACCAACCGAAAAAATAGCTGAAAAAGTTCAAAATGCAGTAACATCTCAAATTAAGCAGGCGGTGTCGTCCAAAATTGACGACTGGCAGCGAGATTCTATTGGCAGTAGCCAGCCGGACTTTGTTGCCAGCCCTCAACAAAAGATGCTCGTTCATGTGGTCATTGAAGGCGAAACGCTCGGTGAATTATCCGAGGCGTATGATGTGCCGGCTGACGTCATTAAAAAAATCAACAAAATAAAGGATGAACGAGACCTGACAGTCGGCAAGCAATTAAAAATTCCCGCCAGAGGCAGAAACGTTACCTGAGTTCATTTTGAAATTTCAAACTGAAAAACCAGGTCTGTGCTTTTTTTGAATGTCCGCTAATTGGAGTAATATGGTTGGGGTTGGTTGTGTCGTTTATGTGGGTAAAGTTTTTTTGGTCAGTCGTGGGATGTATAAAATTTTATATTTTCTAATCACGACATGGCTTTCTTATGCCAAAACCGCTTTTTTGCCTGCATAATTGGGCATAACTCGGTTGTTTACTGCGGAGGTCGGAAAGCTCAGCGGCGCGAGGTTACGAGCGTCCGCTGGAGCGGCGTGTTAAGCGCTGGGTCGACCGAGTTAGGTCTAGTAGCGATCTCAGCACCTCATTCACTGAAGCTGAATCATGGAAAGCTTTTGCAACATCCGGCTCAAGAACGACAACGTTAGAACCTTCTTCCATTAGTCTCTTATAATATTTCCCACGAACTGCCTTTGAATAGTCGAAATTGTACTCTGGACGTAATTCATCCTGGCTTCTTTTGTGTTTATCCTTCATGCTTTTTCCTCTCATGCGCGGTTGCAGTCCGCGCGTTTATGATTCGTAGACTTTCTCCTCTCTCCGCGTGCGCAACGACAAGCAGGCGGTCGCGAGAGGACAACCCAATTGTAATGTAGCGATATTCGCCGACCGAGTGATCGGGGTCATCAAAAGTAGCCGACAGCGGATCATAGAATACGGTTACTGCTTCCTCAAAAGACACACCGTGCTTTTTTAGGTTTTTCTTCGCTTTTTCAGGATCCCATTCAAAACGCACGCTTTAATCCTTCATTAAATATTGATTGAGCGCTTAACCTATAAACCTATATGTTAGCGTTATCCACAATTAGTAATTATCAAAAAATCAGTTGAAGCATAAGGAAACCTGATGTATTTTTAACTATTTAACAGCCCACTAAAACACGTTCAAAACAGCTGCCAGAAATCCAAGTCAGGCGCTCAAAAATGAGTTGGTCAAGGAACTTTTTTTCGAAATGAACCCACTTTTTCGAACAGGGATACATTTTTCTCTTGACTGCCTCGCTTTTTTTGTTGGGACTTTTAAGGACAAATATATGTTAGCCCAACATACATAATATTGTGCACGAATTTTGTTTACTAACAAAAACTATTTCCTTTTAAATATTACTTCCATTATCAATTCATACTTTCCTTCTGAATTTGGATTTTCCATTCTTAATATTACCT
>DSAU01000237.1 GCA_011046315.1 bacterium | reverse complement strand
TCCCTGTTCTAAATAAAATTTAGACTTAAAAAAGCCATCGATAAGTTAATTGTGTAAAGATGACTTCAATATTACGTCTAATTTTACTGAAAACAGGGATTACCGAAAAACGATGATATTATAGGCTATATTTTTTTAAACAATCATCCAGTTGTTGATTTAAATGTTGAATAGTTTGATGATAATATTCAGGCAAATTGGTCTCTCGATCACGTTCCCGAAACAGCTCATCAGTGATATTCAAAGCCGCTAATATCGCAACCTTCAATGAAGAGTCTACAGTCAGACCCGTGTCAACTTCTCTCATTTTGTGGTCAACATATTTAGCGACTTTCTTTATATATTCAGTATCGGTACTTCCCTTAATCGGGTATTCAGTACCATAGATATTAACCTTTAATATGTTTATTTCTTCACTCATTCGGCAGCGGTATGTCAATGTTTTCAGTATTGTTAGACGAATATTTCTGTCATTATTGATTGTTGATAGTATCAGAAAGCTTCTCGAAACTTTCTAACTTTTCTAATATTTGCTTAATTTTAATTCTTATTTTATCATACTTCTGTTGATAATCTTTTATTATTTGTGCCTGTTCGACTGATGTTGCTTCTTCATTTTGAAGCTGGCTTGTCGAATCTGTTAAAGCTTTCAATTGTTGCCTGATAACTAAATTTTCTTGTTTCAATTTTTGATTTTGATCGTGCAGTTTTTCAACAAGATCAATTACTTTAATAATTTTATTTTTGAGTATCTCGAGCTCATTCATAAGAAATAATTTGTTTTCCTTGAATGTTACGCCCTTAGATGAGCATTTAATTTAGTTTTTAACGCATGCAAAATATTTTGAATATTTGATTCCACTTCCTGTTCGGTTAATGTTTTTTGATCAGATTGAAATGTTAACGTAAATGCAAAGCTTTTTTTATCGGCTGCTATTTGCTTTCCCCGGTAAACATCGAATAATATTAATTTTTGCAGATAGCTTCCAGCTGCCCTCCAAATAACATCTTCAACCTTTTCAGTTGTCAATTTTTGGTCAACAACAACGGCAATATCTCTGATAACTGCTGGAAATTTACTTACAGGCTGGGATATCTTTTCCCAGTTGTAATTTTGATAAAGAGCATTTAAATCAAATTCAGCAACATACACCGTATCTTCAATATCAAATTCCGTCTGAATCTTGTTGGAAAGTGCACCCAAATATCCGACGATGTTTTCGGAAATCAATATCTCTACGGATTGTTCCCGATCCAGAAATTCAACGGTCGCCGCTCTCATTTTAAAATGATTCAAATTCAACTGCCGCAGCAAAGACAAGGCATCGCCCTTGATGTCGAAAAAAGTGGTTTCGCGTGAGCTTTCAATCCAGTTATTTGACCTGACACTCCCGGTTTTCAGCAGTGCAATTTTTGTGACCTCCCGATGAGCATCATTTTGTTTCGAGTTGAAATAAAAAATATTTCCCACCTCAAACAGGTTCTGGCTTTTTATCTTTCGATTTTTATTCCATTTAATAATTTGAAGCGCCCCCGGAACAATACTTGTCCTTAGGGTTCCCATTTCTTCGCTGATGGGATTTTTCAGTTTAACCGGGCGGTAAATGGTAAATTTTTTCGCATGGGCTTCAGCTATCAGGCTGAGCGTTGTAATCTCATTATACCCCAGGCGAACGATGAAATCGCGAACCAGTTGCCTGAATTTCTCGCCTGGATCCTGCTGAAGAGTTAACGGTAGCTGAGAATAGATGCGGGAGTCAATTTTGTCAAATCCGTAAAGCCGTGAAATTTCTTCGATCAAATCGATTTCGCGTTCGATATCAACCCGAAAAGTCGGAACATCAACATCAAATCGATCATTATCTTTGGCAGTTGTAATAAATTCCAGTCGGTTTAGCAATTTTTCAATGGTTGCCTTATCCAAACTCGTACCAAGAACATGATTTGTGCGGTCGATAGAGAGCGCGATTTTTCTTGTTGGAATTTGAACCGGATAGCTATCGATATAGCCTTTTGCCAGTTCGCCTCCCGCTAACTCGCAAACAAGTTCAGCCGCTCGATTCAGTGCATAAACCATGCCTTCCGGATCAACGCCACGTTCAAATCGTTTCGAAGAATCAGTTGACAGATCAAGCGCTTTCGAGGTTCTGCGGATATTAGTCGGGTTGAATAAAGCGCTTTCTAAAAGAATGTTTCGGCTCTCGGATGATATTTCGGAGTTGACCCCTCCCATCACACCTGCCAACGCGATTGCTTTTTTACCGTCACAGATCAACAGGCGTTCGCTGGTCAGTGTATGTTCTTTATCATCGAGGGTTACAAATTTTTCACCTTCCGTTGCATGTTTTACAATGATTTTTTGATCCTGCAACAGATCGTAATCAAAGGCATGCAAAGGCTGGCCTGTTTCCATCATCACAAAATTGGTTATATCAACCACATTATTAATTGAGCGGATTCCGACAGCCTGTAATTTTTGAATTAGCCATCGAGGTGAAGGACCGATTTTGACGCCCTGAATGTACCTGGCAGTATAGCGCGGACAGCTTTCCGGATTTTGAATATCAACTTGAATACAATCTTCAATTTTTAAGGAAGCAGATTCTTTGAGATGAATTTCTGGTCTGGCTATCTTTGAATCGATAAGCGCTGCGATTTCTCTGGCAATTCCAAAAACTCCCAAACAATCTGGGCGATTTGGGGTCACATCGATCTCAATTACGGTCTCTCCCGATCCAAGGTATCTTTTTAAATCCTGTCCGATTGGTGCGTTTTCTGGCAACTCCATGATAACGTCATTTTGGGAAGACAATCCCAATTCAGCTTCAGAGCAAATCATTCCCTGGGATTTATAGCCGTGGATATTTGCCGCCGAAATAGTAATATCATGGGGCAATTTTGCTCCGGTCAGCGCTACCGGAACTTTCATCCCTGGAATAACATTGGGAGCGCCGCAGACTAATGAGACACGTTGGCTACCGACCTGGACATGACAAATGCTGAGTTGCGGTTTGTGTTGATGTTTTTCGATAGATTCAATTTGACCGATAATAACATTATCAAACTGATAATCGATCTGATTGATGCTATCGACTTCCAGACCCAACATGGTTAAATGATGCGCCAGCTCATCGGCTGAGTAATCGAAATCAATATATTTTTTTAGCCATTCAAGCGTAACCTTCAATGAAACCTCTTTACTTATTGAGATAAATCGGAATCAAAATTGTTTCAAAAACCTTAAATCATTTTCGTAAAAATCTCTGATATCAGCGACCTGATATTTGAGCATGGCAATACGTTCCACTCCCATCCCGAAGGCGTAACCGGTAAATTCCTCCGGATCATAATTCACGTATCGAAAAACAGCGGGATCGACCATGCCCGCTCCCGAAATCTCCAACCATCCGCTGCCTTTGCAAATATTACAACCCTTGCCAGCGCATTTGACACATGAAAAATCATATTCGGCGCTGGGCTCGGTGAATGGAAAGAAGCTTGGGCGGAATCGAATTTTGATGTTTTTTCCGAATAACCGATGAGCAAAAGCTTCGACAACACCCTTAAGATCTGCAAAGGTGATTCCGCGATCCACACATAAACCTTCCACTTGATGAAATAACGGAAAGTGAGTCGCATCAATGGCATCCTTGCGATAACATTTTCCCGGAGCGATCATTCGAATCGGGGGTTTCAATTTTTCCATGGTTCGAATTTGGACCGGAGAAGTATGGGTACGCAATACCAGGTCATCATCAATATAAAAAGTATCTTGCAAATCCCGCGATGGATGATCTTTCGGGATATTGAGCGCTTCGAAATTATAGTAATCCGTCTCTAATTCGGGACCGCTCTCAATAGTAAAACCCAGGCTGACAAAAATACCTTTTATTTCTTCTAAAACCTGATACAACGGGTGAAATGTACCGGTTTCCTTCGTTACTCCGGGTAATGATCGATCAAAAAAATCAATGCACTGTGGCTGTTCTGATTCCAACTCGGCCAGCTTATCAATTTCTTGTTGAAACAACTGTTTTAAAACATTCAATTGTTTGCCCAAAACCGGACGATCAGCCGCCGGAACTTTTCCGAGTAAGGCGAATAATGAAGTAAGTTGACCTTTTCGGCCAAGGTACTTTATTCTAATTTTTTCTGCAAGATTGCTCCCCTTATTCCCGGAAATATCGTCTTGAAAGTCTTGTTTAAGTTTTTCGAGTTGAGAACTGATTTCTTTGATATCCAGCGTCATGAAATTCCCTATGAGATCACCTGTTGCACTAAATTTTTGAATCCGTCAGGATCATTAACCGCCATATCTGCGAGTAGTTTGCGGTTCAAGTGAATGTTTTTATCCTTTAACAAATTAATAAATTTAGAATAAGAAACACCTTCGTTTCGTACTGCGGCGTTGATTCTGGTTATCCACAATCTCCGAAATTGATTAGGACGTTTTCGACGATCGCGATATGAATAGGCTAACGCCCTTTCGACAGCTTCTTTAGCTGTTCGATACATACTATGTTTGCCGCCATAGTAGCCTTTCGCGGCTTTCAAAATTTTCTTTTTTCTGCGGCGGGACTGTACATTTGAACTGGTTCTTGGCATTGTATTTACACCTCACAACTTATGATAATATCAGCGGTTTAATTCTTTTTTCATCTGAGTTAGAAACTAAAGCCGATTTCCTTAAATTTCGTTTTCGCTTCGCTGATTTTTTTGTTAAGATATGACTTGAAAAAGCATGAAAACGTTTTATTTTTCCGGTTCCCGTTTTCTTAAAACGCTTTGCTGCTCCTCGTTTGGTTTTCATTTTTGGCATAAGACTTTCCTCACTCTTTATTTTTTTACAAAAACTGCCACCATGCTTCTGCCCTCAAATTGAGGGTCAGTTTCAAGTTTGGCAATATCTTCGACTTCGCTAATAAACCGGTCGATTACCTGTCTGCCAAATTCAACATGCGTTATTTGACGACCTTTAAAAAATACACTGACTTTAACCTTATTACCTTGTTCGATAAAATTACGGGCATGTTTAACCTTAAAACTGAAATCATGCTCTTCAATTTTAGGGCTCAATCGAATTTCCTTAAATTGAATAACATGCTGACGTTTTTTCATCTGCTTTTCTTTTTTACTGGCTTCATATTTATATTTACCGTAATCAATGATTTTACAAACTGGCGGATTTGAGTTAGGAACAATTTCAACCAGGTCCAGCCCAGCTTCTGTTGCTAAATTTTTCGCCTCTTTTATATTCAGTACACCGATTTGGGTGCCATCATAATTTATGACGCGTACCGTCGGACTGGTAATTTGTTCATTGACGCGTGCTTCCTTTTTCTTGATAATTAGCCTCCAAAACTAAATTAATCATTAGCAAATTATGAAAACTTAAATTTTACGTTCGATTTCATCTAAAATGGATTGAATAACATCTTCAATCTTCGTTGTCCCAACATCTCCCTGTTTTCGTTTCCGCACTGATACCGTATTTGATTGAACTTCATTGTCGCCCACAATAAACATGTATGGTATTTTTTGTAGTTCGGCTTCCCGAATTTTGAATCCGATCTTTTCGTTACGATCATCTACCTTTGCCCGGATTCCTTTTGCCAGCAAATGTTTTTTAAGCTGGGCTGCATATTCATTTTGATAATCAGTGATCGGCAGAATAATCGTTTGAACCGGAGATAACCAGACCGGAAACGCACCGCCATAATGTTCGATCAGCGTACCGAAAAACCGCTCCAGCGACCCCATTAACGCCCGATGAATCATTATCGGACGGTGATCATTGCCGTCCTTGCCGCGGTAAGTTATGTCAAATCGTTCAGGTTCATTAAAATCCACTTGAATGGTGGTGCATTGCCAGGCGCGATCCAACACATCCTTAATTTTTATATCGATCTTCGGGCCATAAAACACGCCCTCTCCGGGATCTAAATTATATTTTAATCCTTTTTCTTCAAGTGCGTTTTTCAACGCATGGGTTGCCAAATCCCAATTATCCGGAGTTCCAACATATTTTTCAGGCCGGGTCGATAGATAAATATCATAATCGGTAAAACCGAATGTCGATAAAATAAAAAGCGTAAAATCAAGACATCTGATAATTTCATCCTGCAACTGGTCTGGCCGGCAGAAAATATGCGCGTCATCCTGAGTAAATCCACGAACCCGTAACAGACCGTGCAATACGCCAGATCGTTCGTATCGATATACAGTGCCCAGTTCCGCCCATCTGATCGCTAAATCCCGATAACTTTTGCCATGACTTTTGTAAATTAACAGATGAAACGGACAATTCATGGGTTTGAGTTGATAGTTAAGATTTTCCATCTCCATGGATGAAAACATATTTTCAGCGAAAAAGTCGAGATGTCCGCTGGTATCCCACAAGTCCAAGCGTGCGATGTGCGGTGTGAAAACCAATTCATAGCCAGCTTTTAAATGTTCATCGCGCCAAAAATCCTCGATGATTTTTCGTATTAAGGCGCCATTCGGATGCCACAGCACCAAACCGGCGCCGCATTCATCGTTAATGCTGAATAAATCCAGCTCTCTGCCCAATCGCCGATGGTCACGCTTTTTTGCCTCTTCCAGTTTATAGAGAAAATCATCCAATTGCGATTTCTTAGGGAATGAAACACCGTAAATTCGCTGCAACATCGGCTGTTTTTCATCACCCTTCCAATATGCCCCGGAAATCGATAATAATTTAAAATATTTGACCATTCCGGTTGACGGCAAATGCGGACCGGAACATAGATCGACAAAACTTCCCTCTCGATAAATTGAAACGCTATCTTCAAGGTCTTCAATATGCTCTACTTTATAGGATTCATTCCTTTTTTTGAATAGTTCAACCGCGTCCTGTTTCGAAATCTGTTCGCGGATAAAAGGATTGTTCTGCTCAACGATCCTGTGCATTTCTTTTTCGATCTTCTCAAGATCTTCCAGCGAAAGCGATTTATCAATATCAAAGTCGTAATAGAAGCGATCTTCCAACGCCGGTCCAAAACCAAACTTTGCCTCAGGAAATAAATTTTTTATGGCATGAGCCATAATATGCGCGGTGCTGTGCCATAGCACCTCCATCCCGTCAACGTTATCATGGGTAATAAACTTAATTTCCCCATCCTCGGTCAACTGAGTTTCAAGATCGATTTTTTTGTTGTTAAATTGAGCAGCGACAGTTTTTTTGGCTAATCCTTTGCTCAGCGCCTGCACAATCCCAGCCGCAGTAATTCCCCGTGGATAACTCTTGCTTGAGCCATCGGGAAACTTTACATTAATTTCATTCATCAGTATCGATTTGCTGTACGTTAATGTCCAAATATCAGATAGCCGAATTCCAAGTTTTTAGAATTCGGCATATCAAATTAGAATTCTGAGATTTTGTGGGCGATACTGGACTTGAACCAGTGACCTCTTGCATGTCAAGCAAGCACTCTAACCACCTGAGCTAATCGCCCCATTTGAAATCTATTTTGTGTGAATTTATTCAAAGAATAGGTGGCATAATAATGGTGCCGAGGGCCGGAGTCGAACCGGCACGGATATAAATATCCGAGGGATTTTAAGTCCCTTGCGTCTGCCAATTCCGCCACCCCGGCACTTCACAAGAGAGGCGGCGATCGGAGTCGAACCGATGAATAGAGGTTTTGCAGACCTCCGCCTTAGCCACTTGGCTACGCCGCCAAAAAAATTGAGCGGGAGACGAGGTTCGAACTCGCGACCCCCACCTTGGCAAGGTGGTGTTCTACCACTGAACTACTCCCGCTTAAAATGTGTGATAAATATACGGAAACTTTAAAAATAATGCAAGCGTTTTTTTTTCATATTTTCATTTTTTAATAAAAACCATTAACTCCGGCGCCCCAATCGTTCAATGATCTTGTTGCGCTTTCTGCGGATTTGTTTTGACTTTTTCTTCAATATTTTCATCAAAATAAAATAGATAATGGCTGCAATAAAAATAACAAACAATTTATCCATATCAAGTCACTTGATAACCGATAAAATATACCAATATTTTCGCTTTTTGTCAAGAAAAATTAAATTGCGACAATCACGATTCTGTTCCAATTTGATACACTATCTAATTAAATTCTTATTGTGATACAACCTATATGTATCATAATCAATATGTAGTGGTTCATGTATTAGTCATTGTCAATATATAGTATGTTTTGACCTGGAACAGTAGTTGCAAATATGTAATCTTAAAACATAACATTGAATTCAACTGGCAGCTAGCATCAAGGAGCTCACGGTGACAGACATTAAAATTAGTGAACTGATTATTTCCTGTGAATCATGTGGAACGGTTAAAAGATTTAAAGTTGATTCGCAAATCGATTGCGATCGTATCTTTCACAATTTCAGATGCGAAAATAACTGCGGCAGAAATCTTTACAGCTTTATTGAAGTCGGAACAATCGAACGGATTGCTTTATCGATGCCGACTGCTCTAAGAGTAGCCGCAGCAGGTGAATAAAGTTGTCCCATTATTCATATTTTAAAAAAAGCAAATATTTTTATTTTCAAGCCATTAAAAATATTTGCTTTTTTTATGCTGAATTATTAATGTCATCCTCGCAGCAGCGCTTTAACTTCCCTTGGCATTTGTTTTGAGCAACAGCGCTTTCAGTCGTTTCCGAACCGGTGCAAAATTTTTATCCATTTTGAAAGCTTTAACATAATACTGTTTTGCTTTCTCCAAATCATTTGCTTCTTCATATACCAAACCTTCTGAGAATAATTCGATAACCTCAGTCGAAGTTTCACCGCCCTGTAGCTGTTGCAGCTCATTTTTTGACAATTTCAAATCAAGGTTAGCCAGAATTTTGCTCCCCATGGTTTGAATAACTTCAAACATTTTTGCCACTTTTTTGGTCACTTCTTCGGCTTTGATGGTAACGCCGGTTTCCACTTCGACAATTCTGACATCGACTCTTATTTTTTTATCAAACACCATATAACTGCCAAACACAAGATATTTAGCGCCAACCAATTTACCAACCTGAACGCCGGTTTCTTCTGATACCAGACCGCTTTGCGCCAGTTGCATCTCCTGAATTAATTGGTTGATCTTCTGCCGCTCGACAATTTGAATCGATTGAATTTTATTCAATTCGGTGATGAGTATTTCCGCTAAACCTGGGGACAGCGATGCATATTTGTCTTTGTCAAATAAACAATTATTTGAAAAATCCAAAATGGCAATCGTTGTTGCCCTCAGAGATAAAACCGAACAAAGCAAAAGCAGCAAACTGATGGTGATTAATTTGTTTTTCATAATTTTTCCTTTAATAAATTAAAAATTCCACTGGCTTCCTAATTGAAATTCAAAACCCTGAAACGAGGGATTTCTTTTGGACTGATCCGGATGATAAAAATAACCGTCGCCAAAAAAAAGTTTAAACCCTGTAAATAGTGACAATTGATCTGAGATAAGCATTTCTCCGATGGCTCCCCCACCGGCTAAATCAACCCAGTCGTGCCGAAATTCATTTTCCACATAAGAACGAACCTCTCCCAGAATGGAGATTGCAAGTGTTTTCGAAAGCGTTATCCTGGCACCGAGATGAAGTTCACGCAACGTAATGTTTGAATTTTTTGGCTCCGGTTCCATTTTATCATTCAATATGCTGTAAATTTCATTCTTGGCTTTAGTTTGATAGAACGCTGTTAGCCAATACGTCACATTTTCCATTAAATATTGTAATCCTATTTTGGTTAAAAACCTGGGCCCTGACGTGAACATCTGCTGACCACCCAGTTTATCAGTGGTGTAGTAGTTGAATACAAAATCCACATTTCCCCTAAAATTATCCATAATTTGAAAATCCCCGCCAACATTACAACCAATTTGATCACCTGGATCATAATCAGCCGTCATGAGGCTGCTGTATTTATATTTATTGCGAAAAACATAATTTATACCTGCGCCAACCGTAATGATTTCAGTAACGGGATATGCGTACATAATTCCTGCGCTTAAGGTGAGTCCCTGGCCGTAAACCGGAAGGTGGAATTTAAAAGCATGCTGGCTCAACATCCGGGCGATTATCAATTGAGTAGAATCGAGCATGGTTTTGCCGGTGGGAAGCCCCAATCCAATGCTGAACATCGCACGGTCATCGTCAAAACTGTACGCCCCGCGAATCCAGGTATCAGATAGTCCTGCCATATTGGCGTCGCCAAATTGTGCCATCGCCGGGAAGTGGTTGACCTGTAAATGCATATTTTCCATGACAGGATAGTTCACCTCAACCGGCATTGTTCCTTCGCTGATGGGGTCATTGATATTGCCAATGTCCCAGCGTTGAAAAACCAAACTGGCTCTGACATTGCCACCAATATTCTGGCTAAACAACACCATTGGCGTGTACCCTAAGCATAATAATATCAATAAAAGCTTGCGCATACCATGCTCCAAAATTTATTTGATTAACAACATTTTTTTAACTGCCGATTGCTGCGCTGTTTCGGTTCGAATGATGTAAAGACCGGTTGTCAGCAACTGACCATGATCGTTACGTCCGTCCCAGATTATTTTGTTGATCCCCCCGCGCATCTCTTTGTTAACCAGCGTGCGGACCAACTGTCCGGCGATATTGAAAATTTGAACTTTAGTGTGCATCCGTTTTGGTAATGAAAATTGAATGGTGGTTGAAGCATTGAACGGATTCGGATAATTCTGCATCAATTCAAATGCCATCGGCGCCAGCGGAATATCATCACCATGATTTTTCAAGTAATCTTCAGTACCGATCACCAGCTTAAATATACGTCGGGCTGATTTTTGTTTGTCTGTGGAAATTGATAATAAGGTATTTTGTTTCAAATTATAAGCCACATCGTTATCCAGATCAAATAGATACAGCAACCAGGCTTCGGGAATTGGGATAATATTTTCAAAATTCAACTGCATCATCTCTGCCGGTTCATCGATGGCATGCTCAATAACGATGTCCCATGAGTAGCCATTTTCGCCGGTTTTCTGAAAATCGATGGTAAACGCACCAGCTTTTTCTTGGCGATCCAATCGGTTCACCCACATCGAGACATATTCACCAATTGCCGGCATTTCGAGTTGATCATAGCTATCAAACCCGGCCCGGGCGCGGTTGGCAACGCCGTA
>DSAU01000553.1 GCA_011046315.1 bacterium | reverse complement strand
CGAGGAGCGAAGCGACGAAGCAATCTCTTAAATATTTGATAAGATTGCTTCGCTCCGCTCGCAATGACATGCTGACTAAAAACTTTTGCAAAAAAAACAAAGACTTTACTTGTAATACTATAACACTAACTGAGGAGGTTTGTTTATTAGCTGCTTGATAAATCAAATTTCCTCACCTACAGTTTATGAGTATTTCCTATCAACTAAAGGAGCTGCAAAAAATGCGAATCACAATCGCCTTAGTGATTCTGGCTCTTCTATGCATAACTTATTTTGCATGGGCTGGAACGACGGGAAAGATTGCCGGTGTTGTTACCGATGCTGAGACCGGTGAACGGTTGCCAGGTGTTAACATTATTATAGAGGGAACTTCGATTGGCGCTGCAACGGATCTAATCGGCAATTATTCAATCTTGAACGTTCGTCCCGGAACTTATGACCTTGCAGCATCGATGATGGGCTATGCAAAGGTCACCGTTACCGGAGTTCGCGTCAACATTGATCAAACTACCACTATTGATTTCGCTTTGAATGCAGTGGTGCTTCTTGGTGACGAGGTTACGGTAGTGGCGGAGCGTCCGCTGGTAGAACCGGACGTTGCTGCGAGCAAGACAATCATGACATCCAGTCAGTTCGAACAACTGCCGGTGGTAAATGTAACAGACATCATCGGATTTCAAGCCGGTGTGAGTTCGGATTTATCCATTCGGGGTGGTCGGCCCGACCAGGCAATTTTTATGGTTGACGGTACCGTGTTGCGGGACGAACGAACGAACAAACCAATGACAGCGCTTCCACTGAGTGCGGTACAGGAATTGTCGATTCAGACCGGCGGCTTCAACGCAGAGTACAATGGCGTGCGCTCCGGTGTGGTAAATCTTGTCATCAAAGAAGGAGGTGTGCAAAATTATAGCGGAACAGTGACTGCGAGATACAGTCCGCCGTCTGCCAAGAATTTTGGAATTTCTCCTTATGATCCAGATTCGTTCTGGCTCCGCCCCTATCTTGATCCGGAAGTCTGCTGGACCGGGACGAACAATGGCGCGTGGGATCTGTACACCCAAAGACAGTATCCGCGGTTTGACGGCTGGAATGCTGTGGCGAGGGCGACAATGGAAGATAATGATCCTGACAACGATTTAACCCCAACGGCAGCGCAACGCATCTACCAATGGCAGCATAGAAAACAGGGGGATATTAAGAAACCGGATCAAAATATCGATTTAGGCTTCGGTGGTCCGGTGCCATTTATTGGAAAACATCTGGGTAACCTCCGCTTTTTTGCTTCGCATCGAAGTGTACAGGATATGTACCTGATGCAGCTCTCCATGGATGGTGTCTATGACCAGAGCTCGATGTTAAAACTGACTGCCGACCTGACTCAATCCACAAAATTGTCAATTCTAGGATTCTACGGTGAATTGGAAGCGAGCACGTTTTCCACATCCGGCGGCACCAATTACATCCAGGACACCCGGGATGTCGCAAGCACAATTAACCGGGTGGGATTCACGATTCCGTGGCGAATTTTCACCAATTTATATTGGAGCCCGACATCGGTTTATTATCACATGGTATCGGCTAAGGTCACACATGTGCTCAATCCGCGCGCTTTTTTTGAATTTCAACTGAATCGAACCGGGAAGAAATTCCGCACAACACACGAACGATTTAGAGATCCAACCAGAAAATATGAAATTTTTCCTGGATACTTTGTTGATGAAGCTCCCTTTGGATTTGAGGAAAAACCCGTATTCGGAATTGATGGGCTCTGCATGGGTGGACCTTTAAGCACATCGCGTGATTTTAGTGAGTTTGTATCCTATTCAGCAAAACTCGACTTTACCAGCCAGGTGAACCAGAGGAATCAGCTCAAGGCAGGACTCGAATTTCTGTACGATGACTTTGACCTGAAGTTCGGGATGGAAAACAAGGCGTTACCCGCCGGCAATTGGTGGAATAAGTTCTCACAGAGACCTTACCGAGGGAGCATGTATATTCAGGACAAAATTGAGTACAAAGGATTTATTTCAACTGTTGGTATATTAGCCAATTATATGAATCCAAACGGCAACTGGTACAACATTGATGCATATTCCAGAAATTTCTTTTCCTCCTCTTTCGATGTTGGGAATGAAGACGTTTTCAAAAGCAAACCAGCCAAGGCGAAATGGTTCCTCAGCCCACGCCTTGGAGTATCCCATCCGATCAGCGTTAATTCCAAGCTCTATTTCAATTATGGTCATTACCGGCAAATGCCAACCTCCGAGAATCTCTACAGAGTTCAGCGAACTGCCACAAAAAAGTTGGACTACCTCGGAGACCCGACTCTTCCTCTCGCCAGAACAGTATCGTATGAGCTCGGTTACGATCACTCTCTTTTCGACACCTATCTTTTGCAGGTGTCTGCCTATTATAAGAACATCGATAATCAGGAGGATTGGACCAGATATATTAGCTCCGATGGAAAAGTGAACTACCTGCAATTGACAGCCAACAGTTATGAGGATATTAGAGGGTTCGAAATCAATGTTTCGAAAATGTTTGGTACATGGGTCACCGGAAATGTGAACTACGAATACCGGGTTGGTACATCGGGCTATTTTGGAGTGAAATCATTTTATGAAAACCCATCTGACCAAAGGGAATTTCTACGGCAAAATCCCTATCAGGAAAAGCCCGTGCCCAGGCCGAGAGCAAAGGGATATGTTTATTTTCAGACACCCGATGGCTTTGGGCCGGCAGTGTGGAATCAAAAGCTCCTCGGAGGCTGGCATTTCAATTTCATAGGTCTGTGGACTGCCGGCTATTGGTTGACGTGGAATCCCAATAATATTCCCGGAATAAGACAAAATGTCCAGTGGAAAGATTTTTTTAATGTCGATCTGAAGATTTCAAAATGGTTTACCATGGGAAAATTTCAGGTGAAGTTGTTCATGGACATATTCAATTTGTTCAACCTGAAATTCCTGTCTGGAGAATCCTTTTATGATGCCGATGATTACAACTATTACATGTATTCGTTGCATTTGCCCAAAGATATTGCCAGCACGTTGGGAAGCGTTGGGTCACCTTATCCTAACATTCCGGGAAATGACAAACCCGGCGACTACCGTCCGGTTGGTGTGGATTTTGTCCCAATCGAGTATATGGGCAGAATCGATTTTGAGAATGATACCGGCTTAAAGGGTGTGATTTACTACAATGCCACAGATGCTACATACTGGAAATACTCAGCTGGGCAGTGGATGCTGGAAGATAAAAACAGAGTCAATCAGGTGTTGGAAAACAAGGCGTATATCGATATGCCGAACCAGACATTTTTCTCATTCCTCAATCCAAGGGACATCTTCTTTGGGATAACGATTTCGTTTGATTTAAAATAAGGATACCCTATGAAAACAATGTCAGTATCTAAAATGCTAAAAAATTCTATTGCGATTAACTGTCTGCTGATGGGGCTCTTGCTGTCGAGTGCGGCGCGATCCGATGAAACGAAATGGATCAGTATCGGATCGCTGCATAACTGGTATTCGAGCGCTGGCTGTGAACGTGAGATCGGGCGTACTCTCAGATCGGCTGAGCAGCAGGATGGGCTCAGATGGCCTGCTCAATTCAACTTGCAGGACTGCCAGGTGGCAAAAGCCCTGTGGATCGGCACCACGAACTATACAGACCCTATTATCGATCAAACTTTTGACTATAAGGTCGTTCATATTGGGCCCCGGGGTCTGGATGAAGTCAGCGAATTTATGCCCGTGGAGTTCAAATTAATCGGGAAGTTCCAGCACCCTTCAGTCGTCGTGGATGGACTACTGGCGAGCCACACAACCTATATGGATATAGTGGACGAGTTAGACGAGACGCTGAAAGCTGATCGAATGCTTTATAATGTCGTCAACACTTCCGTTGGTATCACCATGACACGCCGAATCTATGCGTTCAGCCAGCAACACAATGACAACTATTTTATCTACGAATATATTTTTAAAAATACCGGTATCTATGATAAAGCGGGTAATAAACACAACAAGACCCTTACAGATGTGATCATGTTTTTTCAGTTCAGACTTTCCCCATCCAGAGAATCGGGACTGGGCGGTCTGAATTATATGCCTCAATCGGCTTCGTGGGGGCACAATACAATGAATCATGTATTACATCCCTTTTACGGAGACGACATGAGGTGTTTCTACTCATGGCACGGTCTCCATTCAAAATGCACATTCGACAACATTGGAGCTCCCTACATTGCTATTGGTGGTCGTCTTGGCGCTGCACAATTTCCCGGAGTGATCACCCTCCATGTCGATAAGTCTGCAACCGACAAAACTGATGATCAGCAGCAGCCTTTTTCAACGCCATATCTGGATTCAGGCGCAGAAATCACCCGCTCCAACGATCAGTTCAATCCGATCACAATGGCAAATGAATACGCCGTGATGAATGCCGGTCATACACCACTGACTCATGCACAATATGTGGGCAGCGGTTATCCGGACCAGTTCGAACCGATATCACAGTCTGGCAAAAGTCAATGCCTGGGATATGGTCCGTACGACCTGGCTCCGGGAGATAGCATCCGCATCGTGTTTGCTGAGGGAGTCAATGGGCTCAGTCGGGTGATGTGCGATAAAATAGGTACAGAATGGCTGAGCGGTGCCACTCCATTCATATTGCCTGATGGCAGCACAACAAACAATGCGGACGAATTTAAAAACGCCTGGGTTTTCACCGGCATTGACTCGATTTTGAAGACCTTTAGTCGCGCAAAAGAAAATTTGGAAAGCAGTTTTGATATTCCCCAACCCCCACCGCCTCCCAATGTGTTCGAGGTGAAATCAGGGGGAGATCGCATTTTGCTCAAATGGGCAGACAATGCCCAATCCTGGCATGGTTTTGCCGGATACCGGGTTTACCGCGCCATCCATAAACCGGACACCACATTCAATCTGATTTTTCAATGCGGCCCAGCAACGGATCATCCGGACATCGTAAACGAATATATGGATCAGACCGCTCAACGCGGATTCGACTATTACTATTATGTGACATCCTATGATAATGGCAACAGTAACACGATTCAACCTGGAGTACCGCTGGAAAGCAGCCTTTTCTGGACGAGGACCAATGAACCAGCATATCTGCGTCGCCCCGCGGCAGAAAGTTTAAAGCAGATCAGGGTTGTCCCCAACCCCTTTAACATCAGGGCGAAAAATTTGCAATTCGGCGACAGCGGTCCCGACCGTATTATGTTCGTTGACCTACCGCCTGTCTGTACCATCAAAATCTACACAGAGCGTGGCGACCTCATCTATACGTTGGAACATACGGACGGCAGCGGTGACGAAGCATGGGAATCCGTGACGTCATCACGACAGGTTGTTGTAAGCGGAGTCTATATTGCGTACTTTGAGACTCCTGACGGACAAAGCGCATTTCGCAAGTTCGCGATTGTTCGATAGTGTGTGACTGATGGCGGTTCGTTAGAAAGCGACTCGTCCCATTAGCGTCTATCTTACTGATTTCTGGATCAGGCTATAATACTTAAGGTTGCAATGCTTTTTAGAGTCCGAAACAAGGGTATCTCCTCAAGGAAACCAAAAAGTAGAGATCAAACATAAAACATGATTCTGATAAATAGCATTACAATCTAAATAACATACAATCAAGGCGTAGTTCTCCCAATGTTTTTTTTATTGAGAGTGTGATTAATATCGACTCCATCCGTGTCCCCACCGGTAACTGAAATTTTTCTAAATTTTAAAAATAGTACTTGACAGGAATGTTTTTTTTTTATATTTTATAAACAAATTGTGGAAGGGCTTCCATAAAATAGGAAAATCTAAATGCGTGTTACCATCTATGATGTCGCTAAACAGGCTGGAGTGGGCATCGGAACCGTATCTCGTGTCATCAACAACAGTCCCCACATCTCCCCCAAGACCAGAGATAAAGTCTTAAAAGTAATCAAACAATTAAAATATCAACCATACGTGATGGCGCAGGGGCTGGCGCGAAAAAAAACGAATACCATAGCCTGTATTGTCCCCTATTTCACCGGTTATTTTTATTTCGAGCTTCTCAATGGCGTACAACAGGCGTTGAGCCGTAACGGATATGATCTCATTTTATATAGCGTTGATTTGTTCGAGAAGAAGGAAGATATTTTAAAACGAACGCTACGAGAGCGCCGCGTCGATGGAGTGCTGGTCTCTTCCATGACTATTTCCGATAATTACGCTGCCAAATTTATTCATTCAAAGATACCAGTGGCGTTGGTTGATGGTTTTCATCAGCTATTGGATTCGATTACCATTGAAAATCATGAGGGCGCTTATCTGGCAACCAGCCATTTGCTCAAATTAGGTCATATAAAAATCGGCATGATTAACGGCTGTTTAAATAGTGTACCAGCCAAAATTCGGCTTCAAGGATATAAACAGGCTTTAATTGACAACAATATCACACTCGATGAGCAATGTATCTTTAATGTGGAACCCAACGCCGAACCCGCCTTACGTAACAATGATGGCTTTAATAAATTAGCCGGCTATATCGCAATGAAAAAAATGTTGGCGCTGAGAAAAAACCGTCCCACCGCGGTTTTTATTTCCAGTGATATTAAAGCCGCCGGTGCGATCAAGGCGATTCAGGAACATGGTTTGAAAATTCCCGATCAAATCGCGATTGTGGGATTCGATGGCATTGAGCTGTCGGAATATTTGGGATTGACCACGATGAAACAACCGATGTTTAAAATGGGGGATCTCGCTGTAAAAATTTTGATTAACAAAATCCAAAATGGCGTGAATAATGAAAAGGTCTTTAAACAATTATTTCATCCGCAACTGGTTGTTCGCGAAACCTGTGGCGCCAGTTTGGTTCAAGCTGATTATCGGTAATTCTTAGTCGAGCTTTGTTATTTAACAGTTTCACCCAAATACGTGAATAAAATTTTATTTTTATATCGATCATGGTTGGCTCAACATCATGCTGGAAAATGGTTTAAGATAATATTAGAAAGCGTTCAAATAAATTGGAAAGGGATCATTTATGAGAAAGCTAATCCAAAAATTTGCTGTGGTCGTGCTGGCAGTAATAATTTCAGCTGATATTTTCGCCAGCACCACCGGCAAGATTTCCGGATTTGTGAAAGATGCCGACACCGGAGATCCACTGCCCGGAGCGAATATCATTATTGAGGGTACGACAATGGGGGCGGCGAGTGATCTTGACGGACATTTCATTATTCTGAATGTCCCGCCGGGTGTTTACACGCTTAGAGCGATGATGATCGGCTATCAGGACAAACGGATTCAAAATATTCGGGTATCGATCGATTTAACCACCAGCGTCAATTTTCAACTGGGAACACAGGTGCTCGACCTTGGGGAAGAAGTAACCATCGTTGCTCAACGGGAAATCATCCAGCCCGACATGACCTCTTCGCTGTCCACGGTTAGCGCCGATCAAATCCAGGCGCTGCCAGTTCAGGAGTTGTCCGATATATTGGGACTGCAAGCCGGTCTGGTCCAAGACCCGGTCGGCGGGCTCCACATTCGCGGCGGACGCTCCGGAGAGGTGGCTTTCTGGATCGACGGCATCGCTGCCACCGATGTTTATTCCGGCAACATGGGGGTTGAAGTTGAGAATGCCTCGATTCAGGAGCTGCAGGTGGTGAGCGGAACTTTCAATGCGGAATATGGGCAGGCAATGTCAGGCATTATTAATATTGTCACCAAGGAGGGCGGCTCAGAATATCATGGTGAAACCAGAGTGTACATCGGGGATTATGTGAGCACCAACACCGACATTTTTCAGCACATCGATCACATCAATCCGCTGGCAATTATGAACGCTCAGGCAACACTCAGCGGACCGCTGCCGTTTGTAAAACAGAAATTGAATTTTTTCACCATGCTGCGCTATTTTGAGAACGAAGGCTGGTTCTATGGCAGAAAACAGTTTCAACCGACCGGTTATCCTTCCACCAATGAATGGGTATCGCTTAATCCTTTTCAAAAAATCAGCGCCCAGGCGAAGTTGTCCTACAGCATTACCCCCACGATCAAGCTCAGTTACGGTTTATTCTGGAATGATAATCAATTCAGAAATTATGATCACGCCTTTAAATATAATCCGGATGGCGATTATCAACGATTCGAATCCGGTTCAAATCACATATTTACTTTCAATCATGTGTTGTCACCACGGACGTTTTATGTGCTCAAGTTTACCAGCTTTTACACTGATTATCAGCAATATGTTTATAAAAATCCTTTGCAAAGCGTTCGCTATATCAGGGATCCGGCTGACGATTCCGGAAGGAGATTCATTATCGACCCGGATGGACCGCTGGGTTATGTTCATCCGGACTCGCTGCGAGATCCGGTCTCTTACAGTTTTAAAAGCGCCGGCACCAAGATGGATCATTTTTTCCGCAGTTCGGCATATAAAATCGCCAAGTTGGATGTGGTCAGCCAGGTCAGCCGCGCCCATCAATTAAAAACCGGCTTTGAAATCAGACGACACACCCTGGATTTGGAATGGTTCAATATTCAACCCCGGCGGATTGGCAATGCAGAAGTCGTACCGTTTGAGCCTTACGTGCCGGATATTTCCACTCCTTATCATGATAAGTACCAACGGAAACCTTTTGAATTTGCAGCATATTTGCAGGACAAAATTGAACTCAAAGATATGATTATGAACGTCGGCGTCCGGTTCGATTATTTTGACCCCAACAGCTTAGTGTTGGCAGATCCAAAGGATCCCAATATCTATCAACCGTTGCTGGCTGAGCACAAATACATCGACCCAACTCTTCCGGACGAACAACGAAACGATCCATCCAATTTAATTCCACTCGACCAACGACAACAGTTTTGGTACAAACCAGCAACCGCCAAATATAAAATTAGCCCCCGACTGGGGATTGCTTATCCGATCACCGAACGCGGTGTGATCCATTTTTCTTACGGTCATTTTTTTCAGATTCCGCTATTTGATTATCTCTACTCAAGCCCGGATTTTAAAGTGACCGAAGCTGAAGGCTCCAGAATTATTGGTAATGCAGACCTGCGTCCCCAGAAAACAGTGATGTATGAAATCGGACTTCAGCAGCAGATTGCGGATGATGTCGGATTTGATTTAACCATGTTTTATCGTGACGTGAGAGACTGGGTCGGCGCCAGCCCGCTTATCGATACCTATGGCGATGCAAAATATTCCCGGTTTGAAAATAAGGATTATTCCAATGTGCGGGGTTTTACCCTATCTTTCGATAAACGCTACTCAAATTATTTTTCCGCCAAAGTTGATTATTCGTTTATGATCGCTGAAGGCAGCCATTCCAACCCCAGCGATGCTTATCACGCAGAACAATCCCAGCGTGAACCGCGGCGACAATTAATAGCGATGAGCTGGGATCGACGTCATACGCTTAACGGTTCGCTCGTTATGGGAACTGACAAATGGCGGGTTTCTTTTATCGGCAGATTTTGGAGCGGACTACCCTACACGCCGCGTTTTCCGAAAGGAACCGTCATCGGCAGCGGCGCCTACAACGAGCTGCGCGATAACAGCGACCGCCTGCCGAATCAATATTCATGCGATGTTTATATGAGTTACAATTTTAGCTTAGGCGGATTAAACTTTATTATTTTCAGCAACATTTACAATCTGTTCGGTACGCCCAATGCGACCTGGGTTTGGACTGATACCGGCTCGCCTGATTATACGCTGGATGCGATTGGTATTTTTGCAGATCCTCTGCGAATTGGCACAATAGCCGAGTATTTTACACATCCCGAATGGTACACAGAACCCAGACAAATCCAAATCGGTTTTGGTATTAATTTCTAAATTTTTTTGAGGTGAACTCATGCGCAAAATGATTCTTTTAAATATGCTGTTTGTCCTGGTCATGCTTCAAATCATAGAAGTCAGGGCGCAGATCAAAACGCACGGCGACCCCAGGGAAGTTCGCCGGGGACTTCATTCAGGAAACCAGATTAAAACGTCATTTTATAATACTGGTTTTTTCGGCCGTAAAGAAGATAATCCCAATGACTTCGGAGGAGAATGGCCTAAAAATTCGGGGCATGTTTATATCGGTGATGCCTGTGTCATCGTCGGCACCATTATCGATTCAATCGGTCCGAGCGGCCAGCCGATTGTGATCACTCCCGATGGACCGCAAAAGGGTATGGGTGCGCCGAGGCGTGGTCAAATCGGACCTAACGGTGAATGGTTCACCTGGATGCCACTGCCCGGCTACGCTAATCCTGACAGCAATAAAATCGCCATGACCGACCTGAATGCCAGTCCTCAGTACGTTGCAACCTGGCCTCAAAGTTGGCCCGACAAGTTCGATGATATGGTTGATCCGGGTTGGGACGGTTCCTGGAACGGTTATTTTGGAAAAAATGTGTTCAACGCCGACCAGGAAAGCTACTACGTGATGGACGACTACCATGCGGCAGAGTATCCATTCTACCCCGACAGTACGGACACACTTCGTCGCGGTCTGGGGCTCAAAGCAACGGTGCGAGGATTCCAATGGTCCAACGCCCTGGTCGAAGACGCTTTGTTCTGGCTGTATGATATTACCAATATTGGCACAACCAATTATGAGAAAATGATTTTCGGCATGATGATCGGCAATATGATGGGAAACACCAGAACCAATCAGGGTGATTTTGATGATGACTGCGCTGACTATGACCTGGTCGAGGACATGGCGATTAGCTGGGATTTTGACGGCATCGGACAGGGAGGTTGGGGACCTGTCGGCGTTTTGGGTTATGCATTTCTGGAAAGCCCGGGCAATCCCTACGACGGCATCGATAATGACGGTGACGGACTTGCGTTCGGAGGACCCACTATCTCGGAAGATATGTTTGCGGCAAGACAAATTAATGTTGGTGATCAAATAGTCTTAATTGATTACGACACTTACGAAAGAACGGTTACCACCATGCCAGCGGAAGGCATTACCCATGGACCGAAAGGCAAACAAGTCACTGTTCTCCCAGGCCAATTCGTCAGGGAAATTCCTCACGATGGTATTGATAACAATCTAAATGGTATCATTGATGAAAATGACGGTTCGGTCATCGGAACTCCGCCGGACACCACGCATGTTTATCTGTACGTTGGTTTGCCCTACAAGGATTATATTCTGGGG
>DSAU01000482.1 GCA_011046315.1 bacterium | reverse complement strand
GTAACAAACATATAACCAACAAATTGTACCTAAAATGATAACCGATTCAAAACCAAATCAGTCTGCTTTTACATTGGCGATATTTTTTTTCTGTTTGCTGCTGAAAATATTACTGTTTTCTGCGGAAGCGGTGGCGGTTCCGGATTTCAATGAAAATGACACGAACGGCAAAATCAAAGGCAAAATTGTTGACGAAACCACCCAAGCTCCGTTGCCTGCTGTTAATGTGATGGTCGAAGGATGGCAACTGGGTACAGCCGCTGATTATGATGGGAATTTTGCTTTGGAACAAATTCCTGCTGGCAGCTACAATATTCGTTTTCAAATGATGGGTTATGCAATGCGAATAATATCAAATGTGATCGTGAAGCCAGGGCGCACTACTTTCATGAACATTGAGTTGAAAGCCACAATTTTGGAGAGCGAGGGCGTTGAAGTAACCGCAGGTTATTTTCACGAAGCTAAAGATGCGGTAGTTAGCAACCGCAGCATGGACTTCGAGGAAATTCGCTCTGATCCGGGGAGCGCAGAGGATGTGCAGCGGGTGGTACAGGCATTACCCTCGGTGGTGTCAGGATCGGATCAGCAGAATGAGATTATCGTGCGTGGGGGAATGCCCGGTGAAAATTTGTTCGTGATGGATAACATTGAAATACCCAATCCCAACCATTTCGGAAATCAGGGAACTGGCGGTGGTCCGATAAACATGGTCAACACATACTTCATTCGTCGGGTGGATTTTTACGCCGGCGCTTTTCCGGCGCGCTACGGCGATAAAGCATCGTCGGTGATGGATATTTCACTCCGCGATGGAAACCGGGAACGCCACGCAGGACACCTTTACCTCGGCATGTCCGGCGCCGGGGCAATGGCCGAAGGTCCGCTGGCTGGTGGCAAAGGCGCCTGGATTTTGAGCGCGCGAAAAAGCTTTCTCGATCTGGTCATCTCGTCGACCGGCTTAACTGCCGTGCCTCAATATTACAGCTTGCAAGGGAAAATCAGCTACGATCTCTCCCCGAAAAACAAACTGATTCTGAATGCAATTTTCGGAGACGACAAAATCCATATCGAGGAAGCTGAAGACGCCTACAGTCGCGGTGCTGAAAACGTGCGTGCACAGAGTCGTCAATACGCGTTTGGCGGCACATTACGCACTCTGTTTGGCGATCTCGGGTTGTCAAATTTGACCATCTCACAAACCCTGAACCACTGGGATCAATACGTTTATGACGAAAATGATACCCCCTATTACACTAACCTTTCCACAGAGATCGAACGCGCTTTAAAATATGATGTCACCCTGCTACCGTGGAAGCGATTCGAAATCGATTTTGGCGTTGCCGCAAAAGCGGTGTCATTTAATCATGATGAATGGTTTAATCCGGACACAATCTTTGTTTACGACACATCGGTTCTGCCTCATCAAATCATCGATATTTTCGCGACCTACCCTGAATGGAAGGTTGTGTTAAATGAAAATTCTTATAAAGTTGCAGGCTATGCTCAAACTAAACTGAACCCTATTCCCCGATTAACTGTAACGGCAGGGATTCGTTACGATTATATGCATTACATCAATACCGGGGCGCTTGATCCACGGCTGGGACTTTCACTCAAACTGGGCAAGGGAGCTTCTTTTAACATGGCGGTCGGACGGCACTCGCAATCCCCGGCTTATGTTTCGCTGACCTCTAATCCGAAAAATAAGTCTCTGGATTACAAACAAACACAGCAAATTGTCGCCGGTGTCGATAAACTTTTTGCTGAGGACATGCGCGGCAGCATCGAGGTGTTTTATAAAGATTATCGCAATATCCCCATTCCCGTTTCATGGCTCACACCGGATCCATTCGACAGAGCAGAGGGACATCTGGTAAATGAAGGAAAAGGTTATTCCAAAGGGGTGGAATTTTTTCTTCAGAAAAAAATGTCGAAAAATTATTACTTTACAGTTAGCTATGCCTATTCAATAAGCCAGGGTTTTGATCCAAGATTTCAGTCCTATTATAATTGGGATTATGACTATCACCACATTTTTACGCTGATCAATGGCGTCCGCTTCGATTTTCGAAAATATGGATGGTATGCTCAATTACAAGCCAATACACTATACAAAATTTTCGCCTGGGCTTTACCCTTTGCCGACCAAATGGACGTCAGTGTTCGCTGGCGTTATTTGGGTGGCAGACCTTATACCAAACCGATTTATTATTCTCATTTACATACATGGGTAGTGGATGAAACCGTACCGGTCAACAGCCACCGCTTTCCGGCGTATCACCGGCTGGATTTTCGGCTGGACAGACGATTCATGTTTAAGGGCTGGAACATCGTGACCTATTTTGATCTGATGAATGTTTACGGCAGGGACAACATCTGGCAATATTCGTACAAGGAAGACGGCTCTATCAGCGAAATCTTACAGTGGAAGGTATTTCCCGTTGGCGGTTTAGCAATAGAATTTTAATCCCACAATGACGATGGCATCGCTTTTTTTTAGTTTAATTTTTCAACCAGTTCCGCCACCAATCCATACTTTCGTTCCACCTCGCTCATTTCCTCGCCCTGGCGGAATGCCTCTTTGCTCAGTTCCTGCCAATTGTTGTTGCGTAACCGCCAACTGTCGTTATCAATCACATCCGCGATGAGCAGTTCATTTTTATCAGTAACACCAAATTCTAACTTCATATCAATTAAGCGAAACTGATGCGTTTCCCACCAGGCTTGCTCCAAAACAGAGAATGCGCGAACCAGGATGTCCTCCATTAAGGGTACAAATTTTGAATTGGGAAGCACAGCGGACTGTCGAACTGCTTTTCCCAAATCTGCTTCCGCCGTCGGTTTTTTGGGATGGAGCAACTTCCATTCATGCTCATGCGGATTGGCGATCAAAGGATCTTCTTCGCCTTTTTTGGCGTCCAGTCCATCCACCAGCACTTCTCCGTTGCTGCCGATAAGTTTACCTCTGGTAGTTTTCAAAAAAAATTCTGTGTAAATTTTTTCGAACCGATACGGCGGTTCGCCATCACCTCGTTTCAGTTTCGGCTGCCGTTTCAAATAGCTACCCACAGCATAGCGCCTGCCCACAACCTCCAAAGGTATCATCTGACAGGCTGGTGCCAAAAATTCGGTTGGAGACAGTTGTTCAAGGTAAGCCACTGGTATGGCTTGCTTACGCAACAGTTCAAACACACGACAGGTTGTGGTTGTTGCATAACGGGACTTCAGCTCAAATTGTCGGGTGTATGCCGGATCATCGAAAGCAGTAATGTCGGGCTTATTTTCAATGATTACCAATGAAGGCTGACCCTCGACTGCCCAGACAATTTTGGTCTTACCCTCGTTGATGACAGTTGTTTTTTGGTATTTCAACGCAAACTCCTCAATTAATTTCAGCAGTAAATATTTTTTGAACGATTTGCTGCCAGCAGGTAAAAATCAAATTTTCCAAAGCGCAAAAATGGAAACAGAGATTTTTGCCAGCGGCTTTTCTGTTTTTGAAAAAAACCGAAACGCGATCTTACAGGTCATAAATTCTATCGTCGCGACGAGGTTTTTTCGGATCGATAAGATTTCGTTTTCGACTTTCCAGAACGAACAGTTCATCTTCATTCAAGTCATCGCCCAGGTCTGCCTCGATGTCGTCAGGGTCCTCTCCCTTCTCCATTCGGCTGAGCGCCTCTTCCATTTTTGGTCCCAGACGGACACCTGCCTCTCGGGACAAACGACGCATAAAATTGGCGGCTTGTTTTGGATCGTTTTCATCAATTCGTTCCGCTTCTTTTGCCAGCACCGCCATCGCGCGTTCCATTCGCGCCTCATCGATCTGAGACAGCTCGCCGTCGCTATCCTCATCACTGGTTCCGGAAAGGGCTGCAAAAACAGACATTGCCCGATCCAGCTTCGGATTGTCGCATACCGGACAGCCTGGAATTTTTTCTATAGTGACCGATCGCGAGAAAAATTGATAAATGGTATTACATGGTTTGCAGTAAAATTCATATATCGGCATGGCAGTTCCTGTGGTTGATATGATTTCACTGTTAAAAATTTCAACGGGCTAAATATACAATTTTTATTTTTAAATGTCAACATTCTCTTTTCGCTAAATGTGCAGCGAATATTTTTTCAATAGAAATTTGTATTTAGCGCCGAAGAAAACACGTCCTTACAAAAACGCTATTTTGTTTTCACCCCTTAACTGAAATTATTAAGCGAGAGCTTCAATGTGCCGGCTGCTTAATTTTTATCGAAAAACTTGTTGCTTTTCTCCAAATTTTTTATTATTGATAATATAACAAACCGCTCTTTCAATTCACAAATTAAGCGGATATCAATCAACTGTGAGTGCAGCAAGCACGCTCAATAATTGCAGGCATAATTGTTTTGACTTATTAAAGGAGAAAACCATGACTGTTGAAACCAGATTACAATCTCTTGGCTATCCCCTTCCCGAACCGGCAAAGCCCGTTGCAGCGTACATCCCGGCGCTGCAGGTCGATAATTTTGTGTACACTTCGGGTCAAATTCCGGTTGAACACGGCGAAATTAAATTCAAAGGCAAGGTTGGTTCAGAGCTGACAAAAGAACAGGCTTATGAAGCGGCCCGGCTTTGTACGTTAAACGCACTGGCAGCGATTAAAAGCGTCATCGGCGATCTTGATCGTATTGAACAGATTGTCAAAGTAGTGGGATTTGTTGCCAGCGCTCCGGGTTTTATCGCACAACCGGCTGTGGTAAATGGCGCTTCTGAATTGTTACAAAAAATATTTGATGAAAAGGGTTTGCATACCCGCAGCGCCGTGGGCGTCGCAGAGTTACCGCTCGGTGTGCCAGTTGAAATTGAAATGATCGTCAAAATCAAATAGCTAAACCGTGAATTTAATTCAAGAGAGAAAAATGAATCGATCAAAATCCAAGATTAGCCGTCGTCAATTTGTGGGCAGAATGTCGGCGCTTTCAGCCGCCAGCGCCCTGTTTTTTCGTCCTTTTAATACACCCGCAGCCAATTTAAAACTACTGAAACCGCCGCGATTATCAACCGGAGATACCGTCGGATTGGTCTCGCCGGCGAGTTGCGCTTTTGAACCTTCCACCATTCGCAGTGGCATGGAAACGCTACAATCTTTGGGCTACAAGGTGAAGCTGGGTAAATATATTCGCGAAAAATACGGCTACCTTGCCGGTACCGATGAGCAGCGGGTCGAAGATCTGCATCAAATGTTTCTCGATGAAGAAATCCGCGCAATCGTCGCCCTTCGAGGCGGTTATGGCAGTATGCGCTTGTTAAACCAGCTCGATTATTCATTGATCAAAAACCACCCTAAAATTTTGCTTGGTTACAGCGACATCACATCGCTCTGCCTTGGCATCCACGCTAAGACCGGGCTGGTCACCTTTCACGGACCGGTGGCAATCTCCAGTTTTTCTGAATACACCCGCCATAATTTTTACAAAGTAGTCGCTGATAACCGCCCTTTAGGTGAAATTGCTCATCCCGATCCGGGAACGACTTTGAGACCAACTGCCCACCTGGCAACCATTCGTCCGGGTAAAGCCAGCGGCATACTCATCGGTGGCAATCTGACGCTGCTCACTGCGTTATTAGGTACAGCTTACGAACCCGATTTCCGGAAGGCAATTTTATTTTTAGAGGAGAGCGGCGAAGAACCTTACGACATCGATCGCATGTTGACCCAACTGCTGCTGGCAGGAAAACTGGATCAAGTCGCCGGCATTATATTTGACCGATGTCCCAACTGCAAGCCTGCGGACTATAAACCAGCGTTCTCAGTAACTTTCAGCCTGGAAGAGGTGCTCAATGATCGCCTGGGGCGTCTCGATTGTCCGGTATTATTCGGACTGAATCTCGGTCATGTCGCCGACAAGCCCACACTGCCCATCGGCATCGCCGCGACACTGGACGCAGACAATCGAAGCCTGTCTATCGATGAGTCCGCGGTTGTTTAGCAGCAGTGATAGCAGTAAATTGCTAAACAACTGCTTCGAAATTTCTTAAATTGGGTATATGGACAACTGATACCATCGCTTGACAAGCTGATTATTTGACAACTGATAAATATTTTTTTATATTTTCTCAAATAAAGCGATGGCATCAGTCTATGTCTAATAAACCAAAGACCAAGATACCACTTTTTTTTCATAAAACAAACATCCATATTCTTTGCCAATATCTGTAAAATAAATGACCCAAATTACCCCCTCAATGAAAAACAGTTCCGGTTTCCGATTCGGGCTCTGGTTCTTAAAATGAAGTCATCAATTCAGGTCTGAAGCTAGTCAGTAGTTTCGAGTCCCACACCGCAGGCGACATTTTTTGATCTTTTGTCATTTGAAATTTTAAAAATATCACCGCACCAGCACCATCTTGCGAGTCGCAGAAAAATCTCCGGCGGACATTTTACAGAGATATACCCCACTGCCAACCGGCTGAGCTGCTTTATCCAGTCCGTTCCAGCGCAGTTGATAACTTCCGGCGTTTCGCTCACCATCAAATAACGTCCTGCGTTTCACCTGCCCCGCCTCAGAAAAACCCGCTAAACAAACCGACCTGCTGAATTAACCTCTCAAACTAAATAAAACAAAAGCTAACGGGGTCAGGTGCAAACGCCTGGTTATGACCGCATCCAACGTTATCGATTCCCCAATTCACTCATATCACCGCCATTATTTGATTACTCCCGTCTTACACCCGTTTTTTTATTGCAGCTTAATGCACCGCAACTATCAACTTCCCACTTGGGCCGGGATTAGGTATGGGATGGGCTCTATATTTTAATGCGTTTATCCAGTCATAATCTACATTGCAATAAATGATGCATCCCAATCGGATCAACGGCAAAAAGAAATTGCGCGGGGATCAAAAACGTGAGATAACTTAGTGAGATTATTAGGTCAGGCGATAGTCGGAAATTCAGAAACGTTCGATTTAATTGTATCCTCTCAATAATAGATGTTAATGTCATTGCGAGCGGAACGAAGTGGAGCGAAGCAATCTCTTAACTATATGAAAATATTAATGAGATTGCTCCTCCGCCAACTGGCGGATCGCAATGACATTCTAACTTACCATTAATTATTGGGAGGATACATTTAATTAATCTCACGTTCTTTATTTTATTTGCACTTGTATTATAAAAAATATTTGCGAAAATTTCAAGCACTATTTTAAAATTATTCAGTGCTTAAGATCGCCTGAGGTATCAGCTAAAATTTCTATTGACAACGGGAGATTTAGTTATTATATTGGATCGTCCAAAGCGCTAAGAACGAATATATAATATCAAACTATTTCAGGAGGTGATGTGTTGGCATGTTAGAAAATAAACCTTAACCTTAATAATTGCAACCAAAGCCAAAAGGGAGGCTTACAATGTATAGCATATCTTTCAAATCAGTAATGGTGGTTGTTACAGGTTTTCTTGTTTTGTTTTTGCTTGCCGCATTTCCATCAACCGCATTTGCCCAACCGTTTGTAGTGGTATCTTCTTATCCGGCTGATGGTTCAGTTAACATTCCCACGCTGGTCACATTTGAACTCAGTTTTAGTGAACCGCTCGATGTATCAGCCGTCTTTCCTGAGCCGGGTGAATTTTTTCTCGGCTTATTGCTGCCAGGGGAAGATTCAATGGGTGAACCAGATAGCATTTCCTTGAGTCCGGATTTGAAAACAGTGCGCTTCTACAATATCCAGCTCCGGGAAAATACCAAATACCTGATCGCGGTAACCGCTGCCAGAAGTCAAACCGGTAAACCTCTGGAATCGCCCTGGTTGATTAATTTCAGCACTGCCAGCTTTCTTCCGACAGCACAGATTACCGGAAACGTTAGTTTTGCTGAAGGCGAGCCTACTTCGGCTCGGGAAAATTTGGCCACCGCCAATTAGGCGGCGTTTTCATGGCAATCGGATGCACAGTTGGTCATGGTACTCAATCATAGCGATGGTATCGATGAACAGGGAAAATCCTTAATCTGGGCTTATGTCTATCATTCTCCGGCGATTGATTCAACGCTGATGTTTATGGTTTCTGATCAAACCATTATTTATACGGGCGAGCTCGGCTGGGAGCCACCATCGAAAACCGGATTACCGGACAACTGGCTCGACAGCCAGCAGGCAATCGCAGTGGCAGAACAGGCGGGTGGTCAAAATTACCGCCAAACCAATCAGGATGTATTTGTTGGGGGTTGGTTATCTCGCCAGATCTACCCGTTGCTGGCTGATTCCGCTGTTTGGGGTTTTAATTATTATTCTTCAACATCAGATCCGATGACCTTGTTTGTGGATGCGGTGACCGGAGAACTGCTATCTGATATTTCTGTCGAACTAACGGCTCAACAGCGACTGGCTGATGTGCTGCAAGCTGCTCAAAACTGGGCAGCGGATGCTGTTTTGACCCTGGTCAGTCCTGCAGCGCCTTTAGAAATCAACGGCGTTGCAGCCGGCTGGGTCTATGTTTTCTATTCAAGCAGCAAAGGACAATACCGCAATTTTTATGCAACATCCCAGGGTCCAATCGGAAGTGAAGCCCAGACAATGGCGCAACCTCCGTCAAACGAACCACTGCCCACAGGCTGGATTAACAGCGATATTGCGATGGCAGTGGCTGAAGCCAATGGCGGGGGAAATTATCGCGCCGCTAACAGTAATGTCCTTGTTGTTGGCTCAGTTTCCAAAAATATTTTGAGCTATTACGGCGAACCCTCAAAAGCAGTGTGGCGGTTTCTTTATGGATCAAGTACCAGCTCACATTTTATTATTTATGTCGACGCTGAAAGTGGCGCTTTCATCCCGCAATCAGATCCAATTTTGACAACCGCCCGCTATAATCTTGAAGCCGCTGATTATATCGTCGCTGGTTTCAGCAATGATGCTGCACTCACCTATGTAATGAACAATATCGGAACGATTGCCAGCGACGGCACAGCAGATGGTTGGTTGTTTACTTATTATTCCGCAGCCAAAGACAGTTTTGTCAGCTATCAGATTATGAGCGGATACCCGGCAATGATTTGGGATTTTGACGGTGGACTCGGATCCAAGGATGAATTACCGGAAAATTGGCTGAATAGCGATCAGGTGATATCAATTGCCGATGCTAATGGCGGAACTCAGTTCAGAACCAGTTATGGTGACGCCCGGGTTCAGGGATTATTAACTTTGAACTATCCCGGAGGAAACTATCAAATTTCTCCGGAGACCCCGGTCTGGCGAATTCAATATTCTACATCACTCGCTGATACATTTTTGATCGTTTTGATTCATGCGCTCAACGGCGCAATCATTCCCCCAATTTCCGCAATTGAAGAAGCGCTGACAGCAGGTGAAATTCCCGAAACTTTCGCGCTGAGTCAAAATTATCCCAATCCTTTCAATAATTCACTGAACAAAAAAAACTCGACAATTGAAATAATAAATGTTTGCTTAAGTGGTGGCAGCAGTTTATCAATTATTGATGTCTTGCCGGAATCAGTATTATCTCAGCCTATGGTTTATAAACCAGATTTCTTGGAGAAAGCTGGTTTATTAGAAGTAGACTGATGCCATCGCTTTTCTTTGTGAAAATATTTGAAATAGATAGCTTGATTTAAAAATTTTATAGACTATCAAATAATCAGCTTATCAAGTGATGGCATCACTATTCCACCTGTACTTGATGTTTTGCCGGAATTATGCTTTTTCGCTTGCTTTTGTTGGAAAAATTACTATCTTTCAACTGCGGTTATTTTACATATTAGCTGTTATAAAGTGTCGTAATCATTTTGGTCCCAGTGATCAGTTTCTTAAAAATAAAAAAACTTCAGTGAATAATTAATCGGAGGGAAACTCCCATGAGACAAGTTGTGATTACTGGTTTGGGCGCTGCTTCGACTTTGGGCTTAGAATTAAAGCAGGTTGAACAAACATTACGCGCTGGTAAAAGCTGTATTAGTTATTGTCCGCAATTTGAAGAACATGGATTCAACAGTTTAATTGCCGGTTGGCTTGCTGATTGGGATGCCTCTCAGTTTTTTGAACGGAAAGCGTTGAAAATGATGGGGCGTGGCTCTGAATTTACCTGTTACGCCGCGCTTAAAGCAAAGGAAGATAGCGGACTCCCGGAATCAGATATCCGCAATGATCGCTGCGGCGTCCTTGTCGGCTGCGGTGAAGGAAGTGGTATGGATATGTTTGAAGCCGCTTATGCCATGAAAGAACATAACAAACCGAGAAGAATTGGTATTCGCGTTCCCAAAACCATGGCCTCAACCCGGAGCGCCAACATCAGCATGTTGATCAAAAACCAGGGTATGAGCCTGGCAATATCGGGCGCATGCGCCACCGGACTGGTAAATGTCGGCTATGCCTATCAGCTTGTAAAATGGGGTATCCAGGATGTTGTCTTTGCCGGCGGCGGAGAATCATGTGATTGGACCGGCAGCTCATTTTTTGACGCAATGGGCGTTTTGCCAACGGTGTTTAACGATAATCCCGAAAAATCCTCACGACCCTTTGATAGAGACCGGGCCGGCTTTGTTATTGCCGAAGGCGGCGGTATCGTTGTGGTCGAAGAACTGGAACACGCGATCAGCCGCGGGGCGCCGATTTACGGTGAAATTGTCGGTTATTCAACCAACTGCGACGGCGGCTATTCCATGGTGGCGCCTTTTCCTGAAGGTCAGGCTCGATGTATGCAAGTCGCGCTCGATGAAGCGGGAATGGACCCAACAGAGATTGACTATATCAATACCCATGGCACTTCAACTGAAGCCGGCGATCCTTCGGAAATCGAAGCGATTAAAAAAGTTTTTAAGGATCAAGCGCCCATGCTGACTTCAACCAAAAGCCAGATCGGGCATACGATTGGCGCTGCCGGTGCAATTGAGCTCATCGCGTCGCTGTTGATGATGAATAATTCGTTTATCGCGCCATCAATCAACATTGACAACCTTGACCAAGTCTGTCAGTATCCAAATATAATCACTTCGTACCAGCAAGTGGAATTTGATACCTTTCTCACCAATAATTTCGCTTTTGGCGGAAGCAATTCGACCATGATTGTGAAAAAATATCGACAATAATCGGAAACGATTTTTTTTAATATTCTGGATTTGTAACCGATCACAGGATAATAATAAACAATTTGTTGTTTTTATAGAAGATGGAGTGCGGCGCCATTATGCCCCGCATCCCGCTGAAGCGTGAAATAAAGGGAATAGCAATCCGAAATATCAAGAACTTAAATCGATCTATTACTACCTATTACTACTCAGTGATTAGTAACCTGGATTTTTATTGCCAACACAATAAAAGT
>DSAU01000563.1 GCA_011046315.1 bacterium | reverse complement strand
TTTCATCTTCGGTTGTCGCGCCGGTCAATATTGCGCCGGGATTTGCGCCGATACCGAATTCTGCAATGTTGCGCGATTTTTTCCCGAACGATTTCAGACATTTTTTAAAAGGCTCAACATTTCCGGCGCCGGCGATATGGTAGGCGTAACCGTCTTTGAAGCAAATTTCGATGTGATCCTTTATTAATCCGAAGGGCGGTATCGAACCGTCGACGATCACCACACCATTGGTCGTTTGGCGATCAGGAGTGATAGTTGCCTCGCCTGCCGGTAAAAATTCCAGGCTGCCCGGTTCACGAACAATCCCCGTATTGGCGAAGCCTTTATGTCGAGCGATCTTAAATTTTAAATCGGTGCCGCTTTTGCTGGTGAGATGGACCTGTTTGCCGATGGAAAACAGATCAGCCATGCGCCGGCTCTTATCCTCGATGAACTGAAAGTTGATGTTGAGCACACGCTCCAGTTGCGCCTGCGACGTGCTGTTGGTACACAGCACCCGGACGCCGTTATGACATAGCTGTTTAACAAACTTGGAATGAATCAGCGGGTGGCTTGAAAAAATCAATACGGCAGAAATCTGTTTCATCAAATTTAATATTGACGCTGCGGGTTCAGGTTGTTTATAATTTCGTGTTGGAATTGTCAACAGCGCCACATCAATCCGATGTTTTTCAGCCTTGTCAAAAAATGCTTGCCCAATTTGTAAAAGATATTTATCAACTATGATGACCAGTGAATCGTTCTGCTGGATTTGTAGGCAATGAAAAAGTGTATTATAAATAGCCCGTTCAAATTTGATCATGTTGATTCCCGCAATTCGGATAGAAGATAAACCTCAACTGCTAACGATTGAAATCGCCAGGTTGAGCTTTAAAATTCAAATTTGTTCAGCCTTGCACTTGCCCAATATTTCTGCCATTATAATGCCGCGTTTCAACGTTGCTTTTGATTTTAGATTAATCCCCATTGATTCAAATCTGGTTGTAGTCACCGGCTCTTTATCCGCTTGAAAAACCTGCGGCATTATTTCCTCGCGTTGCTGGGAAAATGCATCCGGTTTTGAAGGTTCAGGAGGAAACGTCTCCTCCTGAACCCTATCTTCGGCTGAAAAATCTTCGAGCACAGATTCGGAATCTGTTTCATCTTGTTCCAATTCAAATTCCCAGGGAAATTTCCACACCTCTGGTTTTTCGACTGGTGAAGGCGCCGATGAATCGCGTGATGTTTGTTTTTGTTTTAACGCCTTGTTGATAAACGAAAAAATCGCGGCGATAATAAACAATATGGCGATGACTTCGTTCATGGTATCACCCTATTTTTTAGGTTTATCTTCAGTTCCGGAAATTGAATCACGCATCTGGGTATCAGCCTGGATGTTGCGCATCCGGTAGTAGTCCATTATTCCCAAATTTCCTTCACGGAAAGCATGGGCCATGGCTCTTGGAACTTCGGCTTCAGCCTCGACAACGCGCGCCTGCATTTCATGGACCAGGGCTTTCATTTCCTGTTCTTTTGCCACAGCCATAGCGCGACGTTCTTCGGCTTTTGCCTGAGCAATTCGCTTGTCAGCTTCTGCCTGATCGGTTTGAAGTTTGGCGCCGATATTTTCTCCCACATCCACGTCGGCAATGTCAATGGAAAGTATTTCGTATGCCGTGCCTGAATCCAGCCCTTTTTTGAGTACCGTCCGTGAAATCATGTCCGGATTTTCCAACACGTTCTTATGCGTGTCCGACGAGCCAATAGTGGTAACGATGCCTTCGCCAACACGAGCGATGATGGTCTCTTCGCCGGCGCCACCAACCAACCGGTCAATATTGGCGCGAACTGTGACCCGGGCGTTGGCTTTGAGCTGAATACCATCCTTGGCAATAGCGGCAACAACCGGTGTCGGAATAACTTTGGGATTGACGCTGACTTTGACAGCCTCAACAATGTCTCTGCCTGCCAGGTCAATGGCTGTCGCTCGTTCAAACGAAAGATTAATATTGGCTTTATCTGCCGAGATCAACGCCTTCACAACCCGGTCAACATTTCCACCAGCCAAATAGTGCGCCTCCAGTTTGTTGGCATCAGCCGGAATACCAGCTTTCCTCGCGCTGATGAGAGGTCGGATAATAAGCTGGGGGGGAACTTTACGTAATCTCATTCCCACCAGATCACTGAGCATCCGAACTTTTACACCGGAAAAATAGGCGGTAATCCACAGCCCAACCGGAATAAAATAGGAAAATAAAGACAAGAAAATTATGATTCCAATAACAATTAGTACTACTAAAGCGGTAACACTCATGATAGCGCCTCCTTAACAAAATTAATCAATATCCATTTCATCGGATTTTATTTCTTTAACGACAACTCGATTTCCTTCGACGAAAATTACTTCTACCGGTTTTCCGGAATCGATAAAGCTACCTTCTGCCACCACGTCCACTTTTTCATCATCGAAGAGCGCCATTCCCGCTGGCCGCAGCGTGGTTTTAGTCACACCGCGCTTACCCAACAGTGAAATTAAATGCTCTGCTGATGAATGAAATCCTGCAGTTCGCTGTTGGTCTGTTGCCAGCACCATTCGCTTCCAGCTTTTGGATTTAGTCACCACCATAATGACCACCACTGCCAGGATGATCGAAACAATCAGAATTAAATTGGCGATACGGGTTTCCAGTTTGGTATAGGCGAAGATAATGCCCAGCACAACGATTACAAAGCCAAAAATACCAAAAACGTTAAATCCAGGTACCAGAAAAATTTCCACCAGAATGAGCAGAAAACCTGCAACAATCAAACCGGGAATAATAATTTCTAACGGCATAAGTCACAGCCTCCAAAATTTGAAACAGCGACGGAGTTGCCATAAAAATGGAATTGTAAAGAAAAAGGTCGTTTTGCAAACAATGACTGTATCAGCAATCAAGTAATTTTACGAACCAGGATTTTATATCCCTCAACTTTAATCACTTTAATGGCTGAGTTTTGTTCAATAAATTCACCTTCAGCCACCACGTCCAGCCGTCGGCCACTAAATTCTCCGATGCCTGCCGGACGCAATGTAGATAGCGCAATACCGGTTTGTCCGACATAATTTTCATAATCTTTGGGTGTCGAACTGAAACCTTGCTGTCGATTTTCGGCAGCGATAAGAATCAATTTTTGGAAAACTTTTGATTTAGGTAGCAATTTCAGCGTCGGCAGCGCCAGAGCAAACGCCAGAATCACTGAAATGCCCACTTGAGTAATGGCAGTGGCAATCTCGGTCATATCGATTTTTCCCACATGGCTTACCAGGCTGAGCACAAAACTTGCCAATACCAACAGGACGCCGGCGATACCGGCGATGCCGAAACCGGGAATAACAAACGCCTCCAGCAGCAAAAAAGTGACGCCGACAACAAACAACAAAATGTCGGTCCATTGCGCCAGGTTAACCAGATAATGGCTGCCAAAAAACAACGAAAGCGAAATTACCGCCAATGTTCCGCCGATTCCCCAGCCCGGAGTTCGAACCTCGAAAATCAAGCCAAAAATTCCCACGGTCAGCAATAGCGAACTAATGATCGGATTGGTGAGAAAATAAACCAGTTTTTCCGACCAGCTTATTTTAGGGCGAATGACCAGTTTCGGCGATAACTTCAATTTTTCGAGCAACTGATTAAAATCGTCAACAACGCCGTCGGCGATTTTGAGTTTAACCGCTTCATCAGCCGTCAACGTCAACAGCTTTCCCTTCTCAATGACGTTAGGAATTTCAATGTCTTCATCAACCATTGCTTCCACGATGTCAACCGGGCGATTATTGCGCTGGGCAACCGAGCGCATCACCGAGCGCAGGTAGGAAACCATTTTTTCCGAAGCCTTGGCGCCGGATTGATCGACCGGTGTAACCGCACCGATTGAGCTGCCAGGAGACATCATAATGGTTTGACAGGAAAGAGAAATTAACGCTCCAGCCGAGGCAGCTTCACGGTTGATGAACGCCACCGTCGGGACAGTGGCTTCAAAAATAGCGTCGCGAATTTGAAGCGCCGCATCAACCCTGCCGCCGGGAGTGTTGATCTCCAGGATGACCGCAGCGGCGTGTTCTTCATTTGCCTGCTTTATCACCCGGGCAATGTAATTGGGCAATCCCAGGTTGATTTCACTGTCAATTTTGATATAATAGCAGTGGCTGGAGTCCGCTTCTGCGATAAGCGCCAGCGGAACACAGCACATTAATAAAAAAATGACAAAAACATTTTTCATAGGTATGTCTCAAACCGATCATGATTTCCGCCTGCATCAAGCGACCCGACAAAACCGAATCGCTATTTTTTCAAAAGCGCTGCTAATTTGTTTGTTAAAGAAACACCAAGCGGCTAATGTTTTTGCGCTGTCTCCAAAGTGTAATTTTCGAATTCGATAAATTTAAAGCGGATAAGCGAATGAATAAAATCACCCAGCCGTTCATAAACCGGTTCCACATCTTCCTGGAATTGTTCCCTCAAATTATTTCCAATTTCTTCTACGGTGCGCTCGCCATCGATCTGCTTCCAGACAAAGCTCCCATAAGCATCCAGTTTGACCTTGTAATCCGGGTTTTTTACTCGGGTCGCAACAAATTTGACCACCCATGGATTTTTAAATTTTGGCTTCAAAATAGTGACTGTCCCATCCGCCTCATCTATTGATTTAATTGACCGGATCGGTATCAGCTCAAGCAAATTAGCAGACATTAAAATCTCCGTTCGACCATGTGTAATGTTTCTGAATCGACTTTAACTAAAGTATAAAAAAAAAATATATAAGTCAAACAAAATTTAATAAAATTTCATTTTTATTCCAAATATTCAGATTCAGGTCAGGTCAATGGTCATTAACAATCAATTGATTCGTTCGGATATTCAATTACAGTTCATAAATATTCGTATTGGTTCCGAATCAATAGTAAACTCATTTGCCAAAATCTGATTTGACTTCCACAGAGTTTGCCTCCGTTAAAAAAAAATCGCTCTCCATCACAAAGACAGAGAGCGATAGTCATCATTTATTCAGCGATCAAATTTTTATAACGTATTTTTTTTGATGGCTTTAAGGGGAAAATAGATCATCACAAACGCCAGTATGATAAATATTAGGAAGCCAAGCACCGGCGATCCTGCATTGCCGATATTGCCAAGCATCTCATTGAGATTTACATCGGAAACGATCAATAGCGCCAGAATGATGCCTACCAGCGCCTCTCCGGCTACCAGACCGGATGAGAGCAATAAGCCGATACTTTCAAGCAAGGAGCGCTTTTCCTCCTTTTTGCCCTCATCAATTTCTTTGGCTAATTCTTTTTCTCCCAGTTTTTCGGTAGCATATTTATAAATACCACCGATGAAAATCGCGAAGGTGGTTGTGAACGGCAGGTACATACCGACCGAGATCAGCATAGGCGACGGTGAACCGATCAGAATCAGCGCAACGCCGAAAAGCATCCCGGAGAAAACCAGCGGCCAGGCCATTTCACCGCTGATAATTCCTTTGGACATCATTGCCATCAAACCGGCCTGGGGCGCGGGCAGCGCTTCAGAGCCGATGGTGTTTGCCTGATGCAACCACATGATTGGAAGCACCAGAATCAATGCAGCGGCAACCACTCCGATCATTCCGCCAATCTGCATGCGATAGGGTGTAGCGCCCAGTATATGTCCGACTTTCCAATCCTGCATCATATCACCGGCGACACCTGCCACACAGCAGACAACCGTTGCCACTGCCAGCGTGGCTGCGATACCCTGATTGGTGCCGCCCAGACCAGCGGCCAGCATCAGCAATGCTGCGATTAACAGGGTTGACAACGTTAAACCGGAGATGGGATTTGAAGAAGACCCGATGATACCAACCAGATAACCAGCGACAGCAGCGAACATGAACCCGGCAACTGCCATCACAACCGCTGCCAGTGCTGCCGAACCCCATTCGCCGGCAAACCATTTATAGAGAATAATCATACAAAGAACCAGCACCAAAATGGCGATGATAACCACGCCGAAAGGTGCATCTTTATCGATACGGGAAACTTTATTACTCTGGCCCGTTTTTGCTGCAGCAATATCAGAGAACCCTTTGCGAATGCCGGAAAACAGGCTGTTGCGCATTTTGAATAAGGTGTAAAATGCGCCAACCAACATGCCGCCGACAGCAATAGGTTTTACGGTTGCGTTATACGCGGATTTAGCGATTGTCATCCAACCCCAATCTGCGACAACAGCGCTGAGGTCATTGCTCATTAAAAATAAAACAATCGGCATCAGAAACAACCAGCCAAACACACCGCCTGAAAATGTAATCGCCGCCAGTTTGAACCCAATAATATAGCCGACTCCCAGGAAAGCCGGTGAAGCCGATGGACTTTGCAAAAACAATTGACCTTCGTGAACTTTTTCGCCACCAGGCAAGGGCATACTGGTCTGAGTGTTAAGCAATGAAATTTTAGAGAAACCGAATGAAAAAATTCCCTGGATATGATCTTTAATCACGGTGATGCCATTGGCGTTTTTGAAAAATTCGATTACGCCCGCTAACAACATCGGTAGAAAAACGAATTTAGCGCCGGTGCTGCCGCTCTGTCCGACTTTTACGATCTCAGCGCAGGCTCGGCTTTCAGGATAAGGAAGGGTGACATCTTCAATTAGCGCCCGGCGCAGAATAATTACGAACAAAACGCCGAGAATACCACCGACTAACATCAACAAAGTGCTTTGCAGGTAATAAAAGCTATCCCACACACCAGCGATAATAAAAGCCGGAATAGTAAAAATCGCGCCGGCAGCCAGCGCTTCTCCGACCGCACCAGTAGTACGAGCTGTGTTCTCTTCCAGAATAGTGCCTTTAAACATTCTTAATACTGCCATTGAAATGACCGCCGCCGGAAATGTTGCTGCGACAGTCATGCCGGCTTTTAAACCCAGGTAGGCATTGGCTGCGCCCAGGATTATTGCCAGTACAATACCCAGCAGAATTGCTTTCAGCGTCAATTCCCGCATGTCCTGATCGGCTGGAACATACGGCTTGTAAATTTTTCCAACCGTGGCTTTAATTTCCGCCATAGTTTTCCTCCGATGGTTAGTTAAAGGTTTTTATTTATTCGTTTACCAGTCTCAATACTATCAGTGATTCTCATCAACTATAAGGCAGCATTTTGGCGAGTAAAATTGATTCAGAATACTGACATCGCCGCATGTTGTTAAGTCAAAGCTATCCCGAATCATTACCCATAAACAATTCTTGTTTCCAATGCCAATAATTTTTAAATAGCTGGTTATCGTGTGAAATTATTTTAATTAGTTTTACTTAATTTGACTTGAAACATAACCAATCATTGGCAAAAAGTCAAGAAAAAAATGAAATTGTCCTAACCTGAATAATTCATACGCCACAAAGTTTCGAATACACCAAGGCACACAAAGTAATGAAAATATAAAACTTGGCAGGCAAAGGAGATTAATCGACTCAGAATATTATTTATGAATGCTTCTTTAACAACTTTGTGATTCTTGGTGACTTGGTGCCTTGGTGGCAAGATTTATGAATTAAACAGGCTAAAAATCCACTGGTCTTTTTCTTGATTTTAAAAAAAAATATTCTTATATTTGGAAAACTTGAATGGAAATAGCATGGCATTTTTACAGGATATCACACTCGGGCAATATTACCCTGCCGATTCTTTCGTCCATCGTCTGGATCCAAGAACAAAAATAATGGGCATTTTAGCATCGATGATAGCATTAATAGCAGCCCACACCTTCTGGGAGCTACTGATAAGTTTTGCCCTGCTGTTAGCCGTTATTATCATTTCCAAATTGCCACCTCTGCTGGTCTTGCGTAACTTGAAACCGTTTATTTGGCTGTTTTTGATCACACTAATTTTTCATATTTTATTGTTTTCCGGGGGAACGATTTTAGCTACGGTACCGCTGCTCAAAATTCATATTTATCGGGAAGGTTTGCTCAACGGGCTGCTGTATTCGGTGCGGTTGGCAGAGTTTGTTTTGCTGGCGGCGGTGTTAACGCTGACTACATCTCCGATGGAAATCACCGACGCGCTGGATCGGTTTTTATCACCCTTTAAAAGGATTGGATTACCCACTCATGAGTTTGTTTTGATGATCACGTTGGCGCTCCGGTTTATCCCGACATTAATTACTGAAGCAGACAGGTTAAGAAAGGCGCAGCTATCGCGCGGCGCAGTGTTTGAGGGCAACCTTTTGCAGCGATTGAAGAGTGTTATCCCATTGATTGTTCCGTTATTTATTTCAGTATTCAAACGCGCTGATGACCTGGCTATTGCCATGGATTCGAGGTGCTACGTTGGCGGTAGAAACAGAACCAGTTTTAAAATGCTAACATTTGGTTACGCCGATTATGCTGTATTTATAGGCTTGATGCTTTATGTCTTGATTTTTTTTATCATTGGTGGTTAAGCCAGGTGATGTTTGATGAGGAACATTAAAATTGTGCTGGAATACGATGGGACTGATTTCTGCGGCTGGCAATTCCAACCTAACCTGCGAACCGTCCAGCAAAACATTCAGGCGGCGTTGAAACAAATTTTTCGTCAGGACATCACTGTTATCGGCGCCGGAAGGACCGATAGCGGGGTTCACGCTCGGGGGCAGGTTGCCAATTTCCATATCGACAGTGAAATGGCAGCGGAAAAAATTATGGCGGCGCTCAATGGCAACTTACCAAAAGACATTCGCATATTGTCCGCTGAACAGGTGAGCCCTGATTTTAATTCACGATATAGCGCTAAAAAACGACATTACCAGTATGTAATCACCCAGGTGGAACGGGCGATCAACCGAAATTACATGTGGTGCTATAAAAACAAACTGGATGTTGAAAAAATGCAACGCGCATCAAAATATCTACTCGGCAGGCAGGATTTCAAATCCTTCTGCGCTCAAAATGTTGATTTGGAGCATCACTACTGCACTGTGGAAAAGATTGATTGGGAACAAAAAGAGAGCATTCTCAGTTTAAATATCGTTGCTAACCGATTTATTCATAGCATGGTCAGGATAATCGTCGGTACTATGATCGATGTCGGTAGAGGATTTACCGAGGTGGAAAAAATCCCGGAAATTCTGGCAGCCAAAGATCGAAAAAAATCAGGCCAAACGGTTCCGGCAAAGGGCCTCTGTCTGGAAAAAGTCTATTACTAATATGAATGACCAGTTGGATTATTGGTTTTTTTTATATTTAGACCGTAGGAGACGTCCATGGACGTCCCCTACATCGTGAAAATCTTTTTATTTGAAGCTGATATTTTCTACTGGTCATCCATATTACTAATCATAAACCTAAAATGGCGGAGGAAACGCGCATGAAATTTTTTATCGACACCGCAGACATCAATGAGATCAGGGAAGCAAACCGGTTAGGCGTGCTGGACGGGGTTACAACCAATCCCTCGCTTGTTTCTAAAGTTGAGGGGAAATTTGAAGATATTATCCGGCAAATTTGTGAAGAAGTCGATGGTCCGGTAAGCGCTGAAGTCGTAAGCCTTAAGGCAGACGAGATGATCGGCGAAGCCAGACAACTGGCAAAAATACATGACAATATTGTGGTTAAAATTCCTATCACCACCGAGGGCCTCAAAGCGATTAAACAGCTCGAAACTGATGGGATTCATGTCAACACAACATTAATCTTCAGCCCATCGCAAGCGCTGCTGGCAGCAAAAGCTGGCGCCAGTTACGTAAGCCCGTTCGTTGGCAGGCTTGACGACATTAGTAGCAATGGGATGCAATTGGTCCACGAAATCGTTACTATTTTTAATAATTTTAATATAGAAACCGAAGTTATCGTCGCCAGCATAAGAAATCCAATCCACGTGACCGAAGCGGCAATGATGGGCGCGGACATTGCCACCATTCCCTTTAAAGTCATCGAACAGTTGGTGAAACACCCGCTGACCGATATCGGGATTGATAAATTTTTATCGGATTGGGAAAAAGTGAAGAATCGTTAGCCCAACATTTTAATCATTGTTCGCAGATCAACTGTATTCAGCGCCCAGTTTCTCCAACTTTCATGCTCGTCGCTCCGAATCGATTTCAGCGCTGGGAACAATGTTTAAGTCGAATTTGTTTAAAACAGTAATTAATTTATAATTATCAGTTGAAAACAAGTTTTGCAAATAGTAAAAATGTAACAGTGAAAGCGCCCCCTGCCATTAATCAATTGATATTGTTATGAGTGGCTATAATGGTTAAACCAATTAGCCAACAATTCTCATATGTGCTAATCCCAAAAATTCGGTTTTAAAGAGTTCAAGGACGCGCGGTAAAGGCACTTCACGATAAAAGAATTTAATTTCCGGAAAGATCTGATGAAACGATTCCTGTCATATTTATTAGTTTGCCTGGTAGGCGCAGTCGCCGGTATCCTTGTCCAGAGCCATTTTTTTCAAACCCGTCAAACGCCATTCTATTTTGAAAACCAGCGGCAAACCGTCAATCTCAGTGCGGATTCGACCTACTCTTTTCAAATTCGCCAGATTAACGTTCAACAGCTCACAAATTCTCGCCAAACAGTGATCACAAAAGCAGTTAAAATGGCGAGTCCGGCAGTGGTCGGCATCAACGTGTTGCAGGTCGCTTATCGCACCACCCCGTATTTTATGGACGATCCTTTTTTTCGACACTTTTTTCCGGAACGACAGCAGTATGTCAAAGGCCTGGGCTCTGGTTTTGTGATTTCTCCCGACGGATATATTATCACCAATGAACATGTGATTCATAAGGCAGTTAAAATAATGGTCACTTTTCCCGACGGCAAAAAGTATGATGCACGTATCGTTGCCTCTGATTATATTTCGGACATTGCGCTGCTCAAGGTGGATGCTGACCACCCTTTTCAGTTCATTCCGCTTGGAAATTCTGACGATTTAATCATCGGTGAATGGGCGATTGCACTGGGCAATCCATTTGGTCTGTTCGATATGGGACAACCATCGGTGTCGCAGGGAATCATCAGCGCCACCGACCGGGATTTTGGCAAACAGAAAGATAACCGCATCTATAAAGACATGATCCAAACCGATGCCGCAATCAACAGCGGCAACAGCGGCGGACCGCTGGTCAACAGTGTTGGTGAAGTCATTGGGATGAACACGTTTATTTTTTCCGGGAGCGCCAGCAGCGGTACTTCGATAGGCCTTGGGTTTGCCATACCCATTAATCGTGTGAAAAACATAATTACCGAGTTAAGGAAGTACGGTGCGGTTGATCGTACTTTCCGAACCGGATTATCAGTCATAAATCTAACACCGGCTATCGCCAGCTATCTGGGAATAAAGCTGACCCAGGGCGTCATCATCGCCAGCGTAGAGTCGGACAGTCCGGCTTCGGAAGCAGGATTGCAAGTGGG
>DSAU01000158.1 GCA_011046315.1 bacterium | reverse complement strand
GTAAATATGCCTTTTTTATGTTTTTAAAATATTAAAAGTTCCAAACTAATTTAAGGTGGGTAAATAATCCTGCCCGGTGGGATATACTTTTATGACAGATGTCTTTGATGAATTCACAACGTGAATTCACTCAACACCAAATTCTCGCAGAGAATTCAATCCAAATTGTACCGAGATTTTGTTTGAGCAGTGTTCGTTCATCTATCTTTGAATCTGGGAAATCGTTCGATTACCATATTTAATTAAAAAAATCAGTAACTATTCAGACAACAAAAAATGCCACAGAGACACAGAGAGCACAGAGGCATTTCAATAATCAATTCGTAGATTTTAGGGTAATGATGTGGTTTTAAAAATTAATCCGAAACCCTAATTCTCAAAAATGAGAAAAATATCTGCCCTAAATTTTATTGATTTTATCTCCGGGTCCTCTGTGACTCGGCAGCTGAATAGTTACAAAAATCATTTTTCAACTGGAAGCAGCCGTGAAGGTATTCGCGCAATACTTTCCACAATCAGATCCGCTTCGGCGAGCAGCGCTTCATTCTGGATTGTAGTTTTCAGGGCAATGCAAAACATCCCGGCTGATCTGGCGGCGCGTATGCCCAGCGGCGCGTTTTCAATTACGATACAATCCGCAGGTGCAACGTCCAGCTTTTTCGCGGCGAGCAAATAAGGATCCGGATGGGGTTTGTTTTTCGGCGTAGCATCACCAGTGATAATGGCATCAAATAATTTCAAAAATGCTTCTCCGGTAACCGGAATCAAATTTTCCATCACGGCGCCGGTGACCAAAGCGAGCGGGACGTTGTTGTTTTTCAGTTGCGAGATCAGCGCCCCGGTTTCCGGGTTGATGCGCGCTCGGGTAATCTGGTTGTAAATTTCTTTTTTTTCAGCCATTAGCGCATCCAGTTCAGCGCGGCTCAATTTAAGCCCTTTCTGTTTTGCCAAAGCGCCCACGATTAAATGAGCGCCCTGTCCTTCCTGTAAAGCGATGTCTTCGTATTCAATTTTTACCTGAAACTTTGAGAAAACCTGTTGCCAGGCGCAAACGTGATACGGCAAGGTCTCTGCCACAACTCCGTCAAAATCAAACAAAACCGCACGGTAAGCCAAAATCACTCCTCCAGAGTTGAAAATTTCGAACAATTTATATTGTGCGCGACCAGTGAATCGATCACCGGGTTTTCTTCACTCGAACGCTATGAACCCATTTTGATCGGTTCAAAATTCATAAAATCTGCATGATGTACAATCACGGCTTCTGGGCAACGATAGCCGCCATCGCCTTCTTTGGCGTGCACGGCAATTATATGAACCACCTTATCCGGCAGGTCGTGCCGCATCGCCAGCCCGGCGCCACTGAAAGGATGGCGCAGCAGTTTTCCCATGGGGCTTTTTTTCACGCTGCCCTCGCTATCAACATACTCAACTATTTTACCCACATCGTGCAGCAATCCACCGGAAATTAGCATATCCGCATCAATATCGTATTCACCGCTGTTAAATTTCATCAACTTTTTAGCGGATTCGATCGCCACCTGAGTCACGCCGCGGGTGTGATCGATAATATTTACTTTGCAATTTGGGATCAGCAGGGTAAAGGGAATGCGTTCAAGATCGCTCAACTCCCAACCTCCTTTTTCAATAGCTTCTACCCACACATTAATTGTTTTTTCCCGTAGTTCATCATTTTGAATCAAATCAAATTCAGGCATTAATTTCTTCAAATTCGCTTTCATCTTTTTCTCCGTTTGTTAATATTTATTTTTCACGTTGTTTTTTCTCAGCCATAATTCGATATTGCCTTCCGGCAAATGTGAAAACACCGTTCCTTTTGCCAATCAACTGGATTGGCTTTGGGCTATTGAGCAAAATTTTCTTCATCGATTCTACTGCCGAGTCCGGATCGAAATCTCCCTGCAATAAAAAGCCAAAACTGCCGATTCCGTTCTCTTCTCCGGAAAATGGTAAAGGATCCGAACCGGCAATTATACGGAAGCCACGCTGCTCTGCCCGGGCAATTATTTTTGGTTTCGGCCAGACCGTGGGCCGCATGGTGGTCTCTCCGATGAATAATTCATCCGGCGATTGCTTTTGGATCTGTTCAGCAATAACCTTTCCCCGGTTGAAAAACCATTTTCCCGGCGCCCAGTTGAGTGTCGGAATGCCGCCTGCTTTTTTTACCGCTTCGATGACTTTGGTAATCGGCTCCTGTTTGTCGGGAAGGTTGAAATCGGAAACCAGCGACAACACCTCCAGATTTTCACTGGTTACCAGTTGTCTGCCAGCAAAAATGTAAAGTATGGTCTCACCGCTTTTTTCAATCCGTATCGACGCCCCATTCCGTTTAAAGCCAAACTCGGGGCTGAGATCCCGCTCGCTGAACCGTTCTATTTCATTAAAAAAATCAGAATCAGCCCGTTCGACCAATAGCCATACGGGAACGATCCGATCATCGTTTTTCAATACCTTTTGCGCATTACGAGTTAAGTTTTCACACCCTCGCTCAATAGCGGTTCTAAAATTGAAAACAGGATACAGGTGCACATGCCCGTCGATTGCCAGTGTTGTGTTAGCCATGATGTCGCTCCTTAATCGCCTAACTATCAAAATTATTTTCACTTAATTCAAGTTTTCTCTGTATAATCTCGCTTTTTCTCTTTTGCCGCGCTTTGGGCATGCAGGTTTTTTGGTGCCGCCCGGATGAACGCGATTGTTTTGCCGTTGCTGCAGTAATGAACTCAATATTTTAAATATTCCAGCATTATCACTGTTTTGCCCGAACCTGTGGGTGCTTTAAATGCAACAATATGGTTTACAGATATTTTTAATTAATCATTAGGCTTTTCAACCAATTTTTCAACATTTTTTTCTAAGAGTCCAATCGTCTCATTGGTTTTCTCTTTTAAATTTTTCTTTGACCAGGTGCTCCTCCGCCAATAATTTCTGTTTATCGGGAAGCGAAAGCAGGTATTTTCTGGCGAAAATATTTTTTTCATTTTTTAAAACATATTTCACAAACGCATCATCTTTTTCATAACAAAGGATGAGCCGATCGGTTCATTATCCCCTTCATCATTAAATTCTTCCTGAAAATAGTTGAGATAAAATTTAATCTGCCCATAATCGGAATGGTCGAATTTGCCTGATTTCAGATCTACCAGAATATACGATTTTAAGTATTTATGATAAAATACCATGTCAATCCGATAGTGTTCATTATTGATGGAAATGCGCATCTGCCGGTCAACAAACATAAATCCTTTGCCCAGCTCCAGCAAGAATTTTTGCAGGTGATCCATCAGGGCCTGCTCTAAATCAGATTCGTGCCACCTTTCATTTTCATTTAGCCCCAGGAATTCCAGAACATACGGATCTTTAATGGCGTCTTCTGGCGTTTCGATAATTTGCCCTTTTTGGGCTAATTTTGACAATCCTTTTTTGTCTTTGCTCAAAACCAGTCGTTCAAAAAGCATGCTTTCGATCTGCCGCTTCATTTCCCGCACCGACTAGCCATTTTGAACGATCTCAATTTCATAAAATGAACGGGCGTCTTTGTCCGAAACCGCCAGCAGCAGGCAGATATGCGACCAGCTTAAGCGAGAGAGCATTTTCTCCGAAAGCACAGATTTGGCAGACACTGTCTGAACAATTTCTCTTTTAGATTTTCTCGACGGCGTTGAGAGAGTCTGGTTTGTAATTAAAAGGTTCGACGCTGTGGAGCCTGTTTAGCTCGATTCAGATTTGTGCGACAGTGTCGCATCCTTTTCCAGAGATTGTGCCGACAGTGTTGGCACAATTGAGTAAGCATGATAAAATTGTCTCATCCTTTGCAGGTTTCTATATGAAAAACCCTGACCATATTGAACAGTTAATTCTTTTGCTAAATTCTTTAATAACTTCTCACCATAGACAAATCATTTAACCAAAACTTTAATGCCATCTTGAAATCGGTTGTCAACTTAACGTGCGTTTCGAATCAATTCGACCATTTCGCGGATCGCCCGATCCATTCCCACCAGCACTGCGCGCGATACGATGGAATGACCGATGTTCAATTCTTCCACCTGGGGAATTTTCGCCACATCGACCACATTTTGATAATTCAATCCATGCCCGGCGCTGACTCCCAGACCCATTTTCGCTGCCGCGGCTGCCATTGATTTTAATTTTTCCAGTTCCTCGACGATTTGATTGAGTTCATCGGCATTGGCATAGGCGCCAGTGTGCAACTCCACGTAATCAGCCTCCAGCTTGGCCGCGTTTTTAATCTGATGGATATCCGGGTCAATGAACAGGCTGACTACGATTGCATTAGAGCGCAATCGGGAAATAGCTTCCTCAAGATAATCAAAATTGAAACTTAAATCCAAACCGCCTTCGGTGGTGATTTCTTGTCGACGCTCCGGAACCAAAGTCACCATATCCGGCAACACATTGATCGCTTTTTTCACCATTTCATCGGTTGCCGCCATTTCCAAATTTAAATGCGTTTTCACGACTTGACGCAGCAATGACAGGTCTCGATCTTTAATATGCCTCCTGTCCTCTCGTAAATGACAGACAATGCCGTCAGCGCCAGCCAGTTCACACAATATCGCAGCCGCGATTGGATCCGGCTCGATGCCGCGTCGCGCCTCTCGAATTGTAGCCACATGGTCAATATTTACACCCAAACGAGCCATAATTCCTCCGTGCTAAAATTTATTGAAAATGTTGTGATGTAACTTCTCAATAATACAAACAGACCGCCCTGGTTGAAGAACTTTATTTTGATTGCAAACTATAGCCATTCATTTCAATAAATCCGTTACCGGTATTACCACGATCCCCCGTTTTTCCAGCAAAGGCAATTGTTGCTTAAGAACGGCCAGGGTTTCCTTGTAAGGATGGCCGATCACTACAACCTTACCGCGGCGCTCTGCAATTTTAGCGGCTTTGAGCAATTGATTTCGGATATAGTCCTCGGACTGATTCTCAACGCCGTCAAGAAAAATTGTACGCTTGTGGTATTGAATCTGATGTTGCTGCGCCATTTGATCAGCCACACTTTTTGTAGTGGTTCTGCTGTCGATGAACATAATTTTTCGTTGAGCCAATTCTCGGAACAAAATGTCCATGACCCGGCGGTCTGCCGTTGCCTTGGAGCCCATGTGATTGTTCAAGGCGATAGCATTGGGAATTGCCTCCAGTGCTTTTTGAACCCGATCAACAATCTCGGCATCGGTCATCGTGGTCATGATGGTAAACGTATTCTGCTCCACAGCGTTTTCTTCTGCCTCCATTGGCAGATGAACCATGACCGGTTTACGATTTTTAACCGCAGCGCTGGCAATTGACCGGGAATATTTTTGCCCGGGAATCACAGACAGGTTGATCGGATAATCCAGCTCCAAAAATTCCTGAGTGATCTGATTGTTGTAATAGCCAAAATCATCGATGATGATGGCAATTTTATGGGTCGCGCGTTGAAAATTTTTGTTGACAATAAACACAATAGTTGCCAGGGTGTCATCATGGGAGATAACGGTCAAAGATTGTCTCGATCGCTTGAGATTTTCTTCCGATGATACATAGCTCCAGCCCAGATCGGTTACTTTTTGAATAACATCCACCACGACCTCAATCGGCGGCAGATCTGTCGGCAATTGGACGGTAATCTCCCGATTTCGCTTGCCGACCCATTTGTCAGTAATTTGATATTTTCGTAAAATTTGGTGCAACCAATATTCGAGCAGTTCGGGCTGGGAAAGCGCATCCAAATTTATGGTTGGTTCGATTTCTGGTGTTTCACCCTGAGCAACGGTATCGACCGCTGTCGCCGGATTTTGAATTTCAGCGGTTTGATCCGGTTGTGGTTTGTGATCCGGCTTGAACAGGAAGTAAATTAAAAAACCGCTGAATACGAATATTATGATAAGCCGCAATGCGCGTGCAATGGTCTGCAAGGTTTTATTCTCTTGAGCCGTGCGACGGCGTCTGACAGTTGTTTTGGAACTGGTTCGGCGTACGGTTTTTTTTGGTTTATATGTTCGACGTTTTTTTGCCATCAACGAACTCGAATTTCAACAATACTCGCATGTATGTGGTTTGAAATTTGATCTATTTAACCTGTTTAATTCCTAACGCAGCAAAGCCGCAACCAAAATAGAACGCGGGTAACGCGGATGACACGGATTTGCACGGATTAATAAAATTTAAGAGTCAAAATGATTAATAATTGTGCCTAAAATTATTGTTAAAATAACAAAGTTTTTCTGAGTAATAGAATAAATCTTGCCACCAAGGCACCAAGTCACGAATCCCGCCGCGGCGGGAACAAAGTTGTGAAAGAAGCATTTATGAAAAACATTCTGAGTCGATTAATCTCCTTTTCCTGCCAAGCTTTATATTTTCAAAACTTTGTGTGCCTTTGTGTTTTCGAGACTTTGTGGCGTATGAATTATTCAGGTTAAATTTAAAATTTCAGTTTTAGTTCAAAAATACAGCCTTAATAGTACTCCAGGAAGGCAAACGAGTGCTGGCGCTGTCAATAATCGTCTCGTAATCCTCCCAACGGGTTATCACCCAATATCCGCTATGGCGCATAAACCAGAAATCGGCTTTACCCTTTGCGCTTCTTGGATAAACCGCTGGCAACACATGATGTAGCTCCAGCGAATAATCGGTTCGGATAAAAACTGAATCGGCAAACTCAAGGCGTTGATCCGGTGTGAATTTCAAAATATTCGATGAATCCGCCGGAATTGATGTAAACAGTCGTTTGATATAAGTCTGTTCATACGCCAGGTTCCATTGTTCGAAAGTACCGGCGCTGTTTGACGCCTCATATTCATCGGGAATAAAACGGAAAAGCGTCTGCGAATCAGACAAACACTTCATGTAATTCTCTACATTTTTTTCGTAAAACGCCAGTCGCATATTTTCAAGCACGATAGCAGGATCCGTTGGCAGCCGCCATGAGCTCTGATCCGTGGTCGGCGGTTCGGCTTCGCGGGTGGCGAACGGGTTTTTGCAGCCAGCCGCGATTAAAATTAAAAATATCCAAAAAATTTGGCAGAATAGTCTTCTCATTTTATTCCTGTCGTCAAATCGACCATCAAAAGAAACAATTTCAATGCTTTTCAAGTATAGTAATCAAAAGCTTTTTTACTATTTTCAGAAAGAAGAGTCGTTATGTTTATTCGTTTTGTGTTGCTGTTTACCCTGGTTCCGTTGATTGAGCTTTCTCTGTTGATTGAACTCGGCGCCCGTATCGGATTAAGCTCCACCATTGCGATCGTCGTTGCAACCGGTGTTTTTGGCGCCTATCTTGCCAAACAACAGGGATTCTTTATTGTCACCCAGATTCGTCAGCAATTGAACCAGGGAAGAATCCCGGCGGAACAGCTAATTGATGGCGTCATCGTGCTTGCTGGTGGACTTTTGTTGCTAACACCGGGTCTGTTAACGGATGGCGTGGGATTTATGGCGCTCATTCCGATAACCCGTAACGCTATTAAACGGTTCCTGAGGCGAAAGTTCAGACAAAAAATCCATTCCGGCGAAATTTATACCTCATACACCATCGAAGAATGACGCTATAATATAAAATATTATAATATATTTAGCAAGCAATAAATTCAGCTGGTGGTGATAAGGTGAAAATAAAAGCAATCCCGATTGAGCCCATTTTCCTGCCTGATTCATAATTTTTCTCATTTTCTGTTGAACGTTTTTCCAGTTTCTGTGTCTATCTGAAAGAAGAACAAGCTCAGCTCTGGCAGATTATTGTTGCAATAATCTGCTAATTGGATAGCATCTGCCATAATTGATCATTAATAGAAAAATTAACAGGAGTGGGACAATGACAAAAAAAATTTACTTTTCTGTTTCCATACAAAAAATACCGCAAGTTTGTCGATGAAAAATTATTTGAATTAATTCAACAGGGCAATACTTCTGCCTTTGATGAGCTTTACCATCGTTATTGCCGGCGACTGCTTGGCTATTTTTTCCGGATGCTGGGCCGCGATGAGCAACGCGCCCGGGATTTGCTTCAGGATGTTATTATGAAAATTGTTGAGAGAAGAACAGGCAATACTCCGGTGAAAAATTTTTCGGCATGGATTTTCACTGCCGCTCATAATATGTGTAAAAATGAATACCGCAATCATAAAATCAGAGATGTTTTTGATCAATCCTGTGAACTGGACACGACTGTCAAATCAATACAGCAGCAATCTCATTCAGCAGAAGAGCATCTGGATCAAAAGCTGTTTCAAAACGCATTATTCGCAGAGCTGCAAAAATTGGACAGCCTAGAGCGAAGCACATTTTTGTTGAGATATCAGGAGAATTTCACAATAAAGCAGATAAGCGAAATTTTAAGCTGTCCCCAAGGAACGACCAAATCCAGATTGCATCATGTAACTAAAAAATTGGCTCAACGGTTGCGTGCTTTTAATCCGTATTCAAATGTGGTGTAAACTATGAGACAATCAAATAACCATACGATGATGCAATGTAACGAGGCAGAGCTTATTATTATTGAAAATGAAGTTGAGCGCCTCAGCCGGCTTGACCGAAAGCGCTTCGAGGGACATTTGGAAACCTGTTCCAAATGTCGCGGTTTTCTTGAGATGACAACAGGTTTTATGAGTGTGCTAAATCCCCTGCACACAACTGAAATTTTGCCAGGAGTTGATATTATAAAAAAATATATTTTTCAGACCAACCGCTTTTACCCCAGACAGCATAGTTTAATTGTTCAGTTCGGTCAAAGACTCTGGCGGGTACTGGACTATCGGATTCCGATTTATCAGGGAGTAATTGTGGTGTTGGTTGCAGCGCTAATTATTTTCGGTATAAGTTCACTGCCATTCACAAAAACGCACCCTCCGGAACAGGTGGAAAATATCAGTCCTGCAATGTTCGATTTTACGATCAGCTTTACATTTTGAATCACGCTGAGACCATTGAATCTCAGCCAATTGGCAAGAGTGTTAAAGAGGATAGCATCCTGGCGAAATTCTTTTACACCACGATGTAAAAAAAAGCAGAGCCGACTTGATGACCGGCTCTGCTTCTGGTTTAATCTTCGATTTTCGCGGTCTTGGCGTATCGATACATAAAAATGCACAATCCGGTAAACATCAGCGCGCTCACCACCATGCCGATGTGAAAACCGCTCAGTTCCAATTCCGCAAAACCGGTATTTAATTTATCTTCAAAAAAATAAGCCAGCACCGCACTGATCACCCCCATTAATGCGCCGCCGGCGATAAATCCGGAAGCGATCAGTGTCCCCTTATCCTTGCGGGCATTGTTCAATGCTTCATCGCCAGAGCTTTTACCGACAAGATGGGCGATGATGCCGCCGATTAAAATTGGAGTATTTAATTCGATTGGCAGATACATGCCTAAGGCAAATGCCAGCGGCGCCACCCCGATTAGTTCCATTGTAAGCGCCATAAAAACACCGGCGAGATATAATCCCCAGGGAACTGAAGATGTGGCAAAAACCACGTTCAAAATAGCTGCCATGGCATTGCCCTGTGGCGCTGCCAACGGGTTGGGATGCTCCGGCGTTTTGACAAAACCATAGACATTTTCCAGCAGTAAAATTACGCCGCCAACAAACAATGCAGAAACCAATATACCCAGAAATTTATAGCGTTCCTGATTGAACGGCGTGGCGCCCAGCCAATAACCCACTTTTAGATCGGTGATAAATGCTCCGGCTGAAGAAAGCGCGGTACACACGATTGTCCCGATTATCAACGCCGAAACCATACCGGCAGAGCCATGTAATCCCACCTTGACCAGAATAATGCTGCTGAGAATCAGCGTCATTAAGGTCATGCCGGAAACCGGATTTACACCGACGATGGCAATGGCGCGAGCGGCGACCGTGGTAAACAGAAAACTAATCACCACAGTCAATAAAAGTGCGATGATTGCAATATACCAGGTATCCACCACCGATGCGCGAACGAACAACAAGATCGCAACCGAAGTCAATAAAATAACCAGAATCACCAGCGACATGGGGATGTCTTTATCGGTGCGAATTCCAGCGGAGCTGTCCTTGACGCCTGAAAAAATCTGTTTAAATCCCAGCGAAAAGGCTGAAACAATTATTTTAATGTTTTTAATGATGCCGATGATTCCGGCGCAGGCGATGCCGCCGATGCCGATGTGGCGGATATAGTTGGAGAATATCTGTTCCACTGTCATTGAACTGATGGGAACCGCACCGGGAAGCACAGCCAAATTTAAATGCTCGCCAAAATACCACACCGCCGGAATCAGCACCAACCACGAAACAAAACTACCGGCGACAATAATCGAGGCGTAGCGCAATCCTATGATATAGCCGAGTCCCATCACAGCGGCGCCGGCGTTTACTTTCAAGATTAGCTTGCCTTTATCCGCCAGTTTTGCGCCCAGGGGAACAAGACGAGTGGAAATGATTTCACTCCACATACCCAGGCTGGCGATCAGAAAATCGTAGATACCGCCGATCAGCGCTGCAAAAACCAAAGTTTTGGCTTGATCTCCGCCTTTTTCTCCGGTCACCAGCACTTCATTAATCGCAGTAGCTTCAGGGAATGGCAGCAATCCATGCTGCTCTGCGACAAAATAACGCCGTAACGGAATGATAAAAACAATTCCCAGAAATCCGCCAAACAGGCAAGCGAGAAAAATCTGCCAAAAATTGGTTGTCAGATTGGGAATAATGTACAGTGCGGGAATAGTAAAAATAGCGCCGGCGACCACCATGCCCGATGCGGCGCCAATGGATTGGATGATCACGTTTTCCAATATGGTGCTGCGCCGCGAGTAGATACCGCTGAGACCAACTGCGATAATGGCGATGGGAATGGCGGCTTCAAACACCTGCCCGATCTTTAAGCCGAGATATGCAGCCGACGCAGTAAAAATCGCGGCCAGAAGAATGCCCCAACTCACGGATCGCAAACTGATTTCCGGTCCGGTAAACGAAGCTGGAATAAAAGGTTCATATTTTTCACCTGGCTTGAGCTCACGATACGCATTTTCAGGCAAGCTCGTTTTGGGTTTTTCCATAGATCCTCCGTTTGAATTCTGTTATGTAACAGTTTGCCAAATTTCATCAAATATATAAAATTTTATTAATCGACGCAACAATTAAATTCCGATGTTATGGGTTGCCGCGCCTGTCCCGATTATCGGGAAGATTTATCTCGTGGATCGATTTCACCCCAATTTTCTTTTAGGGTTTTAGCTTCTGTTTTCGAAATGTCTGGGGTTAAACTTTTGAAATTATGATTGAGGATTCGAAAACATCGTAACCGATCACAGGGATCAAAAGTTATATCTACAAACTTTAGACAGGATAACAGGATGATAAAGATTTACAGGATCAGGCTCTATCCGGTAAT
>DSAU01000374.1 GCA_011046315.1 bacterium | reverse complement strand
ATTGTGGTGTTGTTTCAATGCCTCTTTGAACTAACACCATGATTCATCATGGTGGTTACAGCATTAACGAAACATATCCAAAGCCGTTTTAACGGCTTCTTAATAACCCCGTGATCGGTTACAGTTCCTTTTTTATAAATATTCAAAAAAAATATTCGTCATGTCCAAGAGCAAAATTTATTGAAACGAGTGGTTTGGAGCTGTGTAAAAATATTATAAAAAAATTAAATAATTTGCATTTTTTACTTGACAACGTAAAAAAAAAATGGTATATTGTGGTTGAAAAAGGATTTCTGTGGTAGAAAAGGGTGGTGTAAGTGGGGTGATTTGGTATTCAAGTAGTGGAAATAAGTTTTTTTTCAATGAATTACAGTTAAAAATAGTCATCCTATAAGTTAATAAGATTAAAAATGTTTTTTGTTGGCGAATTTAAATACAGTCTCGACCAAAAGGGTAGAGTAAATATCCCGGCTAAGTATCGAAAAGCAACTGCTGACGATGGTTCAGGCAAGTATGTTATTGTTTATGATGAGGAAATTAATTGTCTTTATGTTTATTCGGACGAAGCTTTTGAGAAAAAATTTGTCAGCATTATCGATCAGCTTTCTGAGGCAAAAAAAGAACATCGTGCCTATATGTCGATGATCGGTGAAAATGCAACTGACGCTGTTCTGGACAAGCAGGGAAGAATAACCATTCCCCCGATTTTCTTAAGAAAAGCAGGCATCACCAAGGACGTTTTGATCATCGGCGCATTTACCAAAATTGAGATCTGGGATCCGGCGGCAAGGGAAGCCTTTAAAAAGAAAATAGGCGGCCCAAATGCCAAAGCCAAATTAGAGGAAAAAATATCAGGCGAATTGCACAGTGGCCAAAGTTGAAAACCATATTCCGGTTTTGACTGAGCAAGTGTTGCACTACTTGCTCACAAATCGTTCCGGGATTTACGTTGACGGAAGCATAGGAGGGGCGGGCCACAGTGTTGAAATATTGAAGCAATTGAACCCGGATGGATTATTGGTCGGAATTGATTGGGATGACCAGGCGTTAAATATCGCCGAACAACGATTAAAACCATTCGAAGGCCGTTTCAAAATATTTAAAAATAACTTTACCCGGATTGATGAAATTTTAAGTTCGTTGAACATTGATCAGGTTGACGGTATCCTTCTTGATCTGGGAGTTAGTTCTTTTCAAATTGATAGCGCTGAAAGAGGGTTCAGCTATTTGAATAACGGACCCCTGGATATGCGCATGTCAAATTTTACCAAAAAATCAGCAGCGGATTTAATTGAAACTGAGTCGCTGCAAGGCTTAACCAAAATTTTCCGGGAATACGGTGAAGAGCGCTATTCAGCGGCGATTGCCAGAAAAATTGTAGCAGTGCGCCAGAATCAACCCATAATTACGACGCTGCAACTGGCACGCGTTATCGAATCGGTTGTACCGCACAAATTCAGGTTGAAAACGCTGGCAAGAATTTTTCAAGCCATTCGCATCGCTACGAATTTAGAATTATCCAATTTGCGCACTTTTTTAGCCAAGTCGATTACCTTGCTGCGCTCTAAAAGCCGGCTGGTTATTGTCTCATTTCATTCGCTTGAAGACCGGATGGTAAAGCAATTTTTTCATCAAGCGGCGAATCCCTGCGAATGTCCGGCTCAATTGCCGTACTGTATTTGTGGTAAGCAGCCGTTGCTAAAGATATTAACCCCGAAAGTTGTACGACCGACAGCCGAACAGATCCGCCGCAATCCTCGCTGCCGCAGTTCGCGTCTCAGAGCGGCGGAAATCATTTAGGAGTCTCTATGAGACCGAAGTCAAAAAAACATCAGGTCAGCAAGACAATTTTCAACAGCATTGATCAGGTTAATCAGGAATTGCAGAAGCCGGTGATGAGTCTCCGGGTGTTGGGAACAATTTTTCTGATCGCTGTCATCCTTATCGGGATTGTCTGGCAAAAAGTGCATGTAGCCAAATTGGCGCTGGAGATTGAGCAATTGGAAAAAGAAAAACATCGACTTGAAGAAGAAATCAGCGCGCTCAATGCAAAAGCGCTCAAGCTGTCGGATGGAAAGCGGGTTATTAAAATCGCCGAAGAAAAATTAAATATGATCACGCCCGATTCCGAAATTTTGTCGGTCAAACATATATTCAACAAAAAAGATTTTGAACGCTGATAACCTTGCGGGAATTGTATGGGCAGCAGAAAAAAAATATTCGAAAATAGCATGTTTCAACGGTTGGTTGTCTTTGTTGCGTTGAGCATGCTTTTGTTGTTTTTGCTTTTTCTCCGCTTGTTTCAGATTCAAATTCTTAATCGAAATAAATACATCGAACAAGCAAAAAGACAATATCTGTATGAGGCAGAACTCAAGTCTCAGCGCGGTATTATTTATGATCGAAACATGGAGCCGCTGGCGGTCAGCCGCAACGCTATTTCCGTTGGCGTGGATGTTACAAAAGTTATCAACCCGGACTCAGTTGCGGAGATATTGTCCCAGTATTTAGCTGAGAATCAGCAATCGATTAAAGCAAAGTTTAAAAGGGCAAATTCATTTGTCTGGGTGAAACGTCGAATCGACGATAGGGCCGCGAGCTTTTTAGATACGCTAAGCATCCCGGGCGTTCGCAAAATTAAAGAATCGATTCGCTTCTATCCGAGAAACAACCTTGCTGCGCATTTGGTCGGTTTCACTGATATCGATCAGAAAGGACTGAGCGGAATCGAATTGTCGCAGGATGAAAATTTAACCGGCAATAACGGTCTGGCGCTGTATAAACGGGACGCCTACGGATTTAAAATGATCGATGTGGAACATCCGGTAAAAAGACCGCAAAAGGGACAGGATGTGGTTTTAACCATCAATAATACCTTCCAATGGATTGTGGAAGACGAGCTCAAATATGCGATCAAAAAATATCAAGCCGATGCCGCAGTTGTCATTGTCGCTGATCCGCGAAACGGCGAAATATTATCATTGGGAGTATCTCCGGACTATGATTTAAATCAGGCTGGGGAATATCCGGCAGACTGGCGGCGAAATCGGGCCATCACTGACGTTTATGAGCCGGGTTCAACTTTCAAATCCATTATCATGGCGGCTATTTTAGAAGAGGGCCTGATGAAACCCGATGATATTGTTTTTTGTGAGAACGGCAGATATCAGATTTATGATCGTGAAGTTAAGGACGCCACGCCTTATCAATGGCTAAGCTTGCAAAAGGTCTTAAAAAAATCGAGCAATATCGGCATGGCAAAAATTACCAAAGATCTGGATAAGCGCATCGTTTATAAATATCTCCGCGCTTTTGGGTTCGGTTTGGAATCCGGAATCGATTTGCCGGGAGAGGCATCCGGAGAGTACAAACACTATATCGAATGGTCACAGTATTCGACAATCGCAATGTCTATCGGTTATGAAATTTCAGTGAGCCCTGTTCAGATGGTTATGGCATACGCCGCTATTGCCAACGGCGGTCTGTTGCTCAAGCCAAAAATTATTTTAACAGAACAAGAACGGCAGAGGGGGGGCGCAAAACCGGAAATAATTCGTCGGGTAATAGCGCCGACTACGGCCAAAACATTAACCGGGATGCTGGAAGAGGTGGTATATGATGGCACCGGAAAACGGGCGTTTATTAATGGTTTGAGAATAGCCGGAAAAACTGGAACGGCGATGAAGTATGATCCAGCCAAAAAAAGCTATTCTGAAGACAGTTTCGTCAGTTCATTTATCGGCTTCTTCCCCGCTGAAGCTCCACAGTATCTCATTTATGTGATGATTGATAATCCGCGGATCGATCATTTGGGCGGTAAAGTCGCTGCTCCGACTTTTAAAAGAATTTTGCAGCGAATTCTCAAGTATGTGGATATTCAACCAGAATTTAACCGACAGTTAGTGGAGGGCAGCGTACGCCAATTTCCGGTTGTGCCGGATCTGACCAACAAGCGGATCGATGTCGCCCGAGCTATTGCCCGGCATTTGGGATTTGAATTGCTGATCGAAGATGAGGGTGATTTTGTGCTTTCTCAAAAATTGGTAGTCGAATCTGGTCAACCGACCAAACAAAAGCTAATACTGAAACTGGGCAGGATAAACAGTTCCACCGCTGCTTACGTTGCTGTTCCCGATATCGTGGGTATGGACTTGCGCAGCGCGGTATCTAAATTGGCTCAATATCAGTTGAGGGCTTATATTCATGGCAGCGGTCGCGTTATCGCGCAAAATCCGAAGCCCGGGACAAAAATGCGCGCCGGCGCCCGCTGTGTAATCGAATGTAATCCGGTGACAGAAGTTAGTGGTATCTAAAAACCATTAAAAAGCTAAATGAAAAAATGAATTTATTTCATCGCGAATTGTTGGAAATAGCGGATCAAAAAGTTGAATTTTTCGGCGATTCGGCAATACTCAATGCGGCGGCGGCTGGATTTTCTATCAATTCATTGACCATCCTGCCTGGCGAGATTTTCATTGCCATAAAAGGCGAACGGTTTGATGGGCACCAATTTGTTGCTGACGTAATGAACAAGGGCAATCGAACCGTGGTTGTTACAGCAGAGTGGTATCGCAATCAAGGTAAAGATCTGCCACCGGGCAATTATTTTGTGGTTGCCGATACCTTAGCAGCGCTGCAGAATATCGGCAGCTATTACCGGCGCAAATTTAACATCCCGGTAATAGCGTTGACCGGTAGCAATGGAAAAACAACCACCAAAGAGATGATCGCTGCTGTGCTGCAAAAAAAATATAAAGTGCTGAAAAATTCCGGAAATTTGAATAATCACATCGGAGTGCCGTTGACGCTGTTTAATTTGACAGCGGAACATGAACTGGTGGTGCTGGAAATGGGCACCAATCATTTTGGTGAAATAAAAAAATTGGCAGAGATTGCCGGCCCCGAATATGGGCTTATCACCAACATCGGACCTGCTCATCTGGAATTTTTTGGCTCTCTCAAAGGTGTTTTCAAAGCAAAGCGGGAATTGTGGGATTATCTTGAAGAACATGGAAAAATTGCTTTCATCAATCTTGATGATCCGTATTTAGCCTCGAATTTGCCTGGCGTAAACCGGTTAATTAGTTTTGCCATGGAAAAGACAGCGGATTTCAGGGCGCGGTTGAAAAATATCGACGAGCTGGGCAGAGCTAGCTTTCAGGTCGAGGATACAGAAATACGGTTGAAAATTATCGGGGTTCACAATGTTTATAATGCGCTGGCTGCCTTTGCTGTCGGCAGATTATTCGGAGTGGAAACCGCAGCTATTCAACAGGCATTGCAGGAGTTCGAGCCGGCGGATAAAAGAATGCAAGTTATTGAAACCAAAGGAATTCGAATTGTCAATGACTGTTACAATTCCAACAGCGCTTCGGCGAAAAAGGCGCTGCTTACGCTGAGTCAGATGAAGACCAGGGGAAAGCGCATTTCGGTACTGGGTGATATGTTGGAATTGGGACAATGGTCTGAAAATGAGCATCGTAAAGTGGGGGAGTTTATCGCCTCTTTAAAAACCATAGATTATCTGCTGACCTACGGTGAGAAATCCCGGGAAACAGCAGCGGCAGCAGAAAGCGGCGGCGCCATCAAGGTGAAACATTGCGAGACAAAGGATGAATTAATCTCATTTTTGATATCGATAATTGAACCGGGTGATTTGCTGCTCATCAAAGGGTCGCGGGGGATGGCGATGGAAGAAATAACTAAAGCGCTTACGAAATAAAGGAAAAAGCAATGTTCTATCATCTTTTTTATCCTTTACGAACGTTCGTTTCAGGGCTAAATATCTTTAGCTACATTACTTTTCGCAGTGCTGCGGCGGCGATTCTGGCGTTATTAATCAGTCTGTTTATTGGACCTAAAATAATTCGATTTTTAAAAAACAGGCAAATTGGTGAGGAGATCCGAAAAGACGGACCGCAGACCCATTTGAAAAAGGCAGGAACGCCAACAATGGGTGGACTTATCATATTGATTTCAATTATCTTACCTACATTGCTTTTTGCGCGGCTGGATAATATTTACACGCTTCTCATTTTGTTAGCGACAATCTGGGGCGGAGCCATAGGCCTATGGGACGATTATTTGAAAGTTGTCAAAAAGAAACCCAAAGGTTTAATTGCCAGATATAAACTTATCGGTCAGGTTGGCCTGGGACTCGCTGTCGGTGCAGCGCTGTATTTTCATCCTGCTTTTGAAAGCGTTGTGGGATTGTCCACGGTTCCGTTTTTTAAAAATTTGAACATTGATTTTGGAATTTTTTATATTCCAGTGATCATCTTTGTAATTACCGCCACCTCCAACGGAGTGAATTTGGCGGATGGGCTCGATGGGTTAGCAATTGGGCTGGTCGGCATCTCTGCGATTGCCTGGGCCGGCATCAGCTATATTTCAGGTCGCGTCGATTTTAGCGATTATTTAAATATCATCTATTTGCCGGGCGCAGGCGAAATGACAGTCTATTGCTCTGCGCTGATCGGCGCCAGCCTGGGATTTTTATGGTACAATACCTATCCGAGCCAGGTTTTTATGGGCGATACCGGTTCGCTGGCGTTGGGGTGCTCAATGGGCACGCTGGCGGTATTGTTGCACAAAGAGTTATTTTTAATTATTATTGGCGGGATGTTTGTCGCTGAAACCTTGTCGGTGATCCTTCAGGTTTCGTATTTTAAACGAACCGGGGGAAAGAGGCTGTTCAAAATGGCGCCCATTCATCATCACTTCGAACTCAAAGGATGGCACGAATCTCAGGTGGTAGTGCGCTTTTGGATCATAGCTATACTTTTTGTACTTTTAACGCTTACAATGTTTAAGGTGCGATGATAAAATTTTGATCCAGACGATGTTGTTCAGAGCCGTAAACAGGTGGATTCAATGAAAAACAGGATTCATTTTGATGTGATGTTGCTGCTGGTTGTAATGCTGCTGGTAGTGATCGGTATAGTGGCAGTTTATAGCGCCAGCAGTTATATCGCCCAGGAAGGAAAATCGGCAAACAGCCAGTATTATTTATATCAGCACCTGATTCGAGTTGTTTTGGGAATTGTGTTGATGGCGCTGTTTATTAATATTGATTATCACCTGCTGCAAAAGCTTTCACCGGCGATTTTAGCTTTCGCTTTTCTGCTATTGTTGTATGTGTTGATAAAAGGAGAGGTGATCCTGGGTAGTCGTCGGTCTTTTTCAATAAATGGAATTTCATTTCAACCATCGGAAATGGCGAAATATGCGCTTGTTCTTTTTTTATCGATTTTTTTAATTGAAAAGGACAAGCAGATAAAAGAATTCAATGAAGGTTTACTGCCGGTATTATTGATCGTCGGATTGGTGCTATTTCCGATCCTCTTGGAACCGGATATGGGGAGCGCGGCGATTATTTTCATTATCAGTATTGTAATGATTTTTATCGCCGGCGCCAGTTTGTATCATCTGGCAAGTCTCGGCGCTATTGCAATGGTCACGGTTAGTGTTTTTTTAAAAATTTTTCCCTATCAAAAAAGCCGGGTCGCCTCTTTTTTTAACGCGATTCGGGGAGTTGAGGAACCAGTGTATCAAGTGAAACAGTCGCTGATTTCATTTGGCAATGGCGGGTTCTGGGGAGTGGGACTGGGAAACAGCCGCCAAAAAATGCACTTTTTACCGCACCCGTTTAATGATTTTATCTATAGCATTATTGGTGAAGAAACCGGAATGATAGGGTGTTTGGTTGTGCTGTTATTGTTTATGGTGTTCCTGTGGCGCGGGCTTTGGATTGCTGTCCATGCTCCGGATAAACAGGGGCAATTGTTAGCAATCGGCATTACTGCTTCGATTGTGATTTATGCGCTTATTAATGCAGGTATTGCTTTAAACCTGCTTCCGGTTACCGGAATTACCATGCCGTTTATTAGCTATGGCGGTAGTTCGATGATCATGAATTTTATTGCGCTTGGCGTGCTGTTAAATATTTCGATTCCACATAAGAGAAACGCCAGGTCTGCTCTACTGTTTTCTCAACAAAAAATTGCCGCTTCCAGAGCTAAATATCGAAAAAAGCGGATCGGTTAGTCTCTGTGAGATTTAAACAGGAGAGAATAAGCCATGAGTAAAACGATAATAATTAAAGTGATAACAACCATCGCTTTAATCGCGCTGATGTTAGCTACCATCTTTATCGTCATGCGTAAGAATGGTGTATTTCAACTAAAAGCCGCTAAAATTTATAATAATCACTATGTGACAGCCGATGAAATCGCGGCTGCGGCTGGTTTTGATTTTTCACAAGATATCTTTGAAATTAAGCTCAAGCAACTGGAAAACCGGATTTCCGCTCATCCTTTAATTGACCGGGTAAAAATTAATCGTTCGCTGCCATCAGTATTAAACGTCGAGGTGCTGGAACATAATATTATCGCCGGAGTCGCCGGTTCTGAAATAGCCGCGCTATCCGATGGAGGGATTTTGATTGATGATTATCCTACGGAAACGGTTTATGATGTACCCATTATTACCGGCGTTATTTTTCATACGGATTCCAGCGGTAACAGAATTCTGAAAAATCAACCGGAGCTTGATCAGATTCTGAAAATAATAAAAGCAATCCGCGACATTGATCCGCTATTATATGATGAAATTTCGGAGTGGCATTGCAGTGAAAGTCATGGAGCGATTATCTATTTAAAAAGAAATAATGTGCCGGTCATTTTGGGACAAGCGGATAAAGTTTCACAATTAAACTATCTGGCGACGATCTTCTATCATTTTTATGGCCAAAAAAATTTTGATCAAATTCAGGCAATTGATTTAAGATTTAGGGGCCAGGTCGTCATAAAACAGAAATCATAAAGGAGATACCTGATGGCAGAATATCTAACCGGCCTTGACCTCGGGACGACCAAGATCGGAGTGATTATCGCCGAGGTTTCTGAAGAAAGCCAACCCAAAATAATTGGGGTGGGAACCGCACCCTCCGAGGGATTGAGAAAAGGCGTCGTTGTTAATTTGGAAAAGACAGTACGTTCCATCGAAAAGGCTCTCGAAATAGCGGAACAGATGGCAGGTATCAAAGTGGATGAAGTTTATGTCGGTATTGCCGGAGATCATATCCGAAGTTACAACGGCCGCGGCGTGGTTGCGGTCGCCGGGCAGGATAATGAAGTGACCGAAGACGATGTTCGGCGCGTCATCGATGCCGCCAGGGCAGTGGTGATGCCCATGGACCGGGAAATTATCCATATTATTCCCCAGGAATTCATTGTCGATGATCAACGTGGGATTAAAGATCCGCTGGGGATGACCGGTGTGCGATTGGAAACCGAGGTGCATCTGGTAACCGGCGCTATCACCTCGGCGCAAAATATTTGTCGGAGCGTGGAGCGGGCAGGACTTTTTGTTAAAGATCTGGTTTTAGAACCGCTCGCTTCCAGTTATTCTGTCTTAGCAGAAGAAGAAAAGGAGCTTGGAGTGATTGTCATTGATATGGGCGGCGGTACCACTGATATCGCCATGTTTTTTGAAGGATGTATTCGCCATACCGCAGTGGTTGCGCTTGGAGGCGGTAACGTCACCAATGATATCGCATTGGTGCTCAGAACTCCGATGGATCAGGCCGAAATAATCAAACATCGTCACGGATGTTGTGTGCAAGATTTGATTGAGAACCCTGAAGAGCCGATTGAAATCCCCGGCATCGGCGGCCGCGCCAGTCGTCGCGTGTCGAAAGAATTGTTGATCGACATCATCCGTCCCAGAATGGAAGAAATCTTTAAATTGGCAGCCGGGCAAATTAGAAAATCGGATTACGCGAATCTGATGACGACCGGCGTTGTATTAACCGGTGGGGCGTCGCTAATCAAAGGTGCGGGTGAATTGGCAGAGGAGGTCTTTGACATGCCGGTAAAGCTCGGCATACCTAAGGGGTTTAGTGGACTGATTGACATGGCGAAAAACCCGATGCACGCCACCGGCGTTGGTTTAATTCTCTATGCTTTGAGCCGGGATTACGAGATGGACGGATTTTTAGCTGAAGGAGAGCTGACACTGTTCGAGAGAATCTGGGAGCGCATGAAAAGTTGGTTTAAGCATAAAAAGTGAAAATGGATTGTATTTAAAAACACAAAACAAATCGATCGGATAACGATTAACGAAAATAAATTCCCATCCAATTAAGGAGGGCTTGTGATGAGCGGTTTAACCTTTAATTTTGACGAAAGCATTTCACCGACTGCCAAAATGAAAGTGGTCGGGGTTGGTGGCGCGGGCGGCAATGCGGTCAATCGAATGATTTTTATGGGATTGACCGGAGTTGATTTTGTTGCGATCAACACCGATATTCAGGCGCTCAATATTTGTAAAGCGCCAACCAGAATTCAGATCGGTAAGTCATTGACCAAAGGGTTGGGCGCCGGCGCTGACCCTGAAATCGGTCGTCGGGCGGTCGAAGAGGATCAGGAAGCAGTTTACAATGCCTTGAAAGATGTGGACATGGTGTTTGTAACCGCTGGAATGGGCGGCGGCACCGGAACGGGCGCAGCTCCGATTGTGGCGCAGATTGCCAAAGACCTCAAGGCGCTCACCGTGGGCATCGTGACCAAGCCGTTTTTATTTGAAGGTCAAAAGCGGATGCAGCGCGCCGAACAGGGCTTGATCGAACTGAAAAAAATGGTCGATACTTTGATCGTGATCCCAAACCAGCGGTTATTATCGATTGTGTCCAAAGAGACCCGGTTGAACAAAGCATTTCAAATGGCAGACGAAGTGCTGTTTAGCGCGACCAAAGGTATTTCGGATTTGATTTCTGTTCCCGGTCTGATTAATTTGGATTTTGCGGATGTCAAAACAGTGATGTCGGAAATGGGTGACGCTTTAATGGGATCGGCTATTGCATCCGGGGAAGATCGAGCGGTTCAGGCAGCGAAAAACGCTATCTCCAGTCCTTTGCTGGAAGATGTTTCGATCAGCGGCGCGGTTGGGCTATTGGTCAATATCACCGGCGGAGAAGATATTGCGCTCAGCGAAGTGGATGCCGCGACCAATATCATTCAGGAAGCTGCTGGTCCTGACGCCAATATCATTTTCGGGGCCGTCATTGATGATGCGTTCAAAGATCAAATTCGGGTCACAGTCATTGCCACCGGATTCAACCGGCAGGCAAACAACAGCAAAATACCGTATTCCCGAAAAAAAATGGATTTCAGGCATTCGAGCATCGACTATCTGGACATTCCCACTTATCAACGGAACGAGGATGAGGATAAAAATGTGGAAATTGAACAGCCCGTTCCCAAAAATGGCAATGGGAATGATCCAGAATTTGAATTGAACGAAGATTTACAAACAGAGCTGAAACCGGATGCTTACGAATTGCCGACTTTTTTGCGCCGCCGGATGCAGATGTAGTGCAATTAAAAAATGATTGAAACCAATCAAATTAATAGTGCTATCT
>DSAU01000328.1 GCA_011046315.1 bacterium | reverse complement strand
TTATTGTGGTGAAATAATCATCTCAAAACAGTTCTTTTAACCGCTTCAGCGGTTTATATTCACTCACCCTGTGATCGATTACGTGCAGGATTCTCTTTCATATTAATAATAAAGAAATTAGGAGATGCCTGCTTCTGCAAGTATAACAGCAAAACATGAAAAAATATATATTTTACAAATTATAAAAAAATTCTTCGGGCAGCGTAATTGTCCATTTGTGAAACAATGCATCATTTTACAACAAGATTAATTTTTATTAAAAAATGGATAATCATCACAAGCCAGCCTGGCTATCCCATTGTAATTTTGATCGCAATTTGAACAAATACGGTTAATATTTAATATTAATTGAGTTGGCAGCAAATAAATTGATGCTGTTGTTGGAAAGACAAATTAAGTGCTAATTTAAGTATTTTCCATCAAATAAACAGCAAGTCAATGGCATTAAAATTGCTTCACGCAATTCAATGTCGTCATTTCATTGGCGGCTTAATTAATTTTGCTATGGGGGATAAATAATCGATCAATCCTCTGGCGTACTCAAACGATAACAGCTTGTATTCGAGAATAAAATAATCGATTATGCTTACGATTGATCTTCGTTTTTCTAACCTAAATGAATCAATTGGCTTTTAAAAAGCTATATCTTGATTAATAATATCTGTTGATTTCGCTAAACAACTTTAAATCATCCGTTCCCCAAAGATAATTATCAAAGGGATTACATCATGAAAATGAACGACCAAAGACTTGGATTTTTCGTAATCCTCATTTTCGCGGTTCTGGCTTCCGCTATTTTTAATATTAAAGTTTCTGCTGTTGAACTTCAGGGTGAAGATCAATTCAACGTGGATTTTGATAGCAGGCTGCGGTTTTATTTGGACAGCAAAACGCGCAGATTTTTAGAGAGAATGTCCTTAAAAGAGGAAGTGCTCACCCATATTATTCGAAATATTTCTGATGAGATGCGGCAGCGGGGCAACCGCGAGCTGAGTCAGCAAGAGATCGGTTTTGAGCAAATCTATGGCCGTGCCGATCAAATTCTTAATGAATACAACCAGGAAATCAACAACCTCAAAAGCATCATCAAAGATTTGGACAAATTGGAATTAATTGTTCAGCGTAAGGATGATTTGAAGCTCCTTCAAGAGGTTGAGGGCGCAAAAGAACAGTTGATGAAGGCGCTTGAAAGCCCGAACCTCGGAGATGGCCTACTCACGAACGAGGAAAAAGCACAAAGGATACACGAATATTCAAAAGAGATCAAAAATTTATTAAAGATATATGATGAAATCAGCATTTTTGAACAACGAGCGACGCACATGGGAGACGCAGAGGCTGTCAAGTACCTCCGTCAGCAAAAGGAACGAATCGTCCGTATTTTTGAAGATAGCCGGGTTGCCAGTGGTTCCACCGAGGGAGTTGTCAATGACTACATCCACGAAGCGGCGTCAATGGTGGATATTTTGAAAAAATTGGACCGGTTTAAATGGCAAGCCGATCTTGATAGCACGCTGGTGAGTGATGTAGACAGCGCGCGTGGTATGGTTATGAAAAACATTGACAGTCGACTTTTTAACCTGTTCGGATATACGACAAGCGGCAAGACCAACAGACCAACGCTATCCGATTATTTTTATTCCTGGAAAACAAAAAAAGTGTCCGAATACCAGGTTCGCTTTACCCATTATCGAATTTTAAGGAGCAACCTCATTCGGACTGCGACGGCAGCACAACGGAACCGGATGTTAGAAGCAGAGCTCAGTGATGCGCTGATTAGCTATGCAGATAACAGATTTCAATTGGCAGAGATGCTATTTACTCAGATTCTGAACGCCTATCAAGAATATTATCCAAATTTGGATGGGGTGATTTTTTACCGCAGTGAATCAAATTACGCCAATAATTATTATGATGCCGCCCGTGCCGGATATTTGGAAATTATTGAAAATTATCCTGACTCAAAATTTTCAGGGCAAAGTCATCTTAGAATGTTGGCAATCGCATACACTTATCATCAATATGATGATTTTTTTAAATATTATGAACCCCTTCACCAATTCAGCGCTCTGGATCGAGAAGATATTAATAAAGCCCATTATTTAGCAGCGCTGACTTTAATAAACCAACGTCGATTAGAATCATCCAGGGAGATTTTAGAACGAATTGACCACAAATCCGACTATTATTTAGTGGCTCAATATTTGCTCGGTCTGGTGTTTGTTAATTCAAATCAATTTGATGTTGCAAAATCAACCTTCGAAGGTATTGTTGCGCGAAAGAACCATCCCTGGACTGATTTGAATGCGTCGATTATTCGAAATGAATCACTGCTCAAACTGGGCTATTTGCATTATCAGCGGGGTGAATATGACCGGGCGCTTGGTTATTTTTCACAGATATCCCGGGGGTTTGAAAATTATGACGAAGGATTACTCGGACAGGCGTGGGCAAATTTAAAAAAGGGTAAATACGACGTCGCGGTCAACAAAGTCGATGTGTTGAGTAATAATTATCTGATGTCCAATTATACTTATGAAGCGCTGGTCTTGTCGGCGCATTGTAAACGTGCTCAAAATCAAACTCAGCAAGCCTTGAATGATTTACGCTATGTCGCCAACTCCAAAATGGTTTTAAATAAGGTACATGAATACAATCAGGAGCGCCGACGGGTTCTCAAACAATTGGATGAATTGGAGGCGCTGGAGGAGCAGGTTTTAGAACACCAAAATCGGGAGCTATATCCAAAGATTGTGAAGACAAGAGAATTAATCAACACCGGTTTAGCGTCATTTCGTTTTCGCGGCGCAGTCAGCAGCCGGATCATGGAAGAGTATAATAGCGAAAGAAAGTTGTTAATTCGGCAGGTTGAAGAATTTGACCGAATTATCCAGTTTGCTGAAAACGAGGGCGACACAAAATTGCTAAATGATGCGGTCAAACAGCGTGATCGCATGATTACCGTATTGAAACAATATCAATTGAATAAACCCCTTACAAAAGTCAGCTATTTTATGGATTATCCAGTGGCGACTCGCGAGGGTGGCGTTGTTTACCGCCATGGTATCCTTGACAAGCTGGTCAGGGAGCTAACGCTGGAGAAACAAAATCTGCATAAAGATTTGGACATTATTGCAGAGCTGGCAGCGCTAAATGATGATTCGAGAATCGATATTACAATTGACCTCGAAGTGCTTGGCGACGACTTATCAGATTTAAACAAGCAGCTCAATCGGCTCGAGATTTGGATTTCTCGCCATAAACCGGAAAATGTCGACACACAAACGATTAGATGGGCGGATTTTTCCGGCTTTGGGGTGAGCGATATAAATTTTAGCCAGTTTCAGGAAAAGAACAAACAAATTGTGGGGCTTTCCCAGAATCTTTCCAGAGTTGAAAACCTGTTAGATGAGAAAAAACGGGAATTGGAAAACAGGATTGCCAGCTTTGACATAGAAGTTCGCAAAATTCAAAAAGAGATGGAAACCGAAAAAATTCGTTTGGAAAAGCTGGAAAAAGAAAAGTATTTCCAGGAGGCTTATTTTGAGACGAAGTCGAGGGAAATCGATGAATCGGAATCTTCGCAGGAGCTGGAAAGTCTGCGCTCTCTGTTAAACTCAGAAAATGGGAAATATTAGTTATTGGCAACTTTGACGCCTTAAGAGGTTTTAGTATGAAGAGGGTTTTTTGCTCGGCGCTGTTACTTACGATGCTGCTAACAAGCCATTGGTGTTGGGCGCAGCAAGAAGAAAAATCCATTGTCAGCGAAAAAACAAAAATTGATTCCTTGTTGCGCAGCTATTCGATAGAAGAAATCTTAGACTTTCACGATTATTACCAGCGGCGACTGGATGCGATTGAAACAGAGAGAAATGATTTGCGCGAAAAAGGAATTTCCGATGCTGAAAAGTTTATCGCCAACAATCCGGAAAGCCGCGTGCTTGACCGGGTTTTGATGCGGTTGGCAGAGTTGTATTATGAAAAGGCTGATGACGAATTTTTGACAGCCATGCAGCAATATGACCGTAAAATCAAACAGATGGATAGCGCCGGTACCGAATTCAAAATTGAAGAACCGGTTCGAGATTATTCAAAACCGTTAGCAATATATGAACGGCTGATTAATAAATTTCCACACAGCCATCTGGTGGATGACGCGCTTTATAATAAGGGCTACATATTAGAAGAAATTGGACGGACCGATTCTGCACTGTCTATTTACCATCTCATTATTGATGAATTTCCGGACAGCCGCTATGTTACGGAATCGCTGATGCGCATAGCTGAACACTACTTCAATCCGCCGCTTAATCAAATTGACACGGCTATCGATTATTATAAAAAAATTCTCAAGTATGAAGAAAGCCCCAAATACGATGAAGCGCTTTATCGACTGGGTTGGTGTTATTATCGATTGAGTGATTTTCTTCAAGCTGTGTCCTATTTTACCTTGTTGGTTGAGGATATTGAAAGAGCTAAACAGCTCGACACTGAACAGCGCTATTCGAGCCCTGATTTGCATGATGAAGCATTGGAATATATTGCCCTGAGCTTTTTAGATTATGGAGGGCTTTCAGCAGCGACAGATTATTTAAATAGCCTCAACAATCCGTCGTATGGATTTAATATTTTTAGAAAAATTGGCGATGTTTATCTGAACGACAAAGAGGAGTATCAAAAAGCTATTGCTGCATACGCCCGCCTGCTAAAAACATATCCCGAAGCCAACGATGCCCCGGCAATTGAGGAAAAAATTGTTCGCTGTTACCGTTTGATGGGAAATGACCAGTTGGTCTATCTTGCGCGGGATAAACTCTTCAATCAATACAAACCGGGAAGCCAGTGGTGGACAAAGCATGATGATGAAGAAGTCCGCGCAAAGACATGCGAAATTACTGAAAGAGCGGTGCGCGATAATATCACCATGCTTTTTCAGCGGGCTGAAATTGATGGAGGGTTGGGATTATATGAATTGGCGGTTAATGATTGTCAGAAATATTTAAAACATTTTCCTGGCGATAGCAGTGCGCCACGGATCCACTGGAACATGGCATTGACAATGGATACTCGGTTGAAACAGCACGATCAGGCTTTCGAAGAATATATGAAGATTTCTGATTTATACTGGGATAGTAAATTTCAAAGATATGCAGCAGAAAACGCCATCGCTCTGGGAAGAGACGCTGTGGAAGCCGACACTACACATAAATCACCAGTTGTCACACCAGATAATAATATCGACTTCCGGGAAATACCGGGCGATGTTCTGGCTGCTTTTTATTACAAACAAATGGCGTTAACCAATAGCGAAATCAAACTTGTTCGAGCATTTAATAATTACATCAAACTCTATCCTCACGAGCCGAATACGGTTAAGATTTTATATAACGCGGGTGTGCTTTATTTTAACAATAACCTTTTCAAAGAAGCGCTGCGCTATTTTAACACGATTGTCAAACACTTTCCCGAGCACGAAACCATCCCCAACATACAACACCAAATTATGGAAAGTTATTTTGGCAAAGGTGATTACAGGAGTGCAGAAATTGTCGCCCAGCGCATTAAAAATGATTCCACAATGCCACCGGAATTAGTTGAGAAAGCAAAACGGCGACTCGCTGAATCTATTTTTCTGGCGGCTAAAGTGCTGGCTGATTCGGCGGATCATCTCCAAGCCGGAAACGAATATCTGAGAGTAGTGCGAGAGGCGCCGTATATTGATTTTGCTGATTTAAGCCTGTTTAATGCTGCCTGTGAATATGACAAGGCACGCGAGTTTAGCCGGGCGGTTGAAACCTATAATTATCTGATCGAAACTCAAGCCGAATCCAATTTTAAATTTGATGCGATGAACAATTTAGCCATCGACTATGGTGAGTTGTTCGAATATAAAAACGCTGCGCTAACTTATGAGCGGCTGGCAGCCATCACAAAGGATTCGCTACAAGTTCATGACGCCTTGTACAATTCCAGTTTGTTTTTTGCCAGAGCAGAAGAGTGGGAAAATGCCATTCGAATCAACACCCGGTTTGTGGAGAATTTTACCGATTCAGATGACGCCGACGATCTGTTTTATGATATTGCCACCTATTATTTACGGCTGGACAAATTAGCGGAAGCAAATCAGATCTATGGTGAATACGCGGAAAAATTTCCGGACTCCCCTCGAGTTGTAGAAACATTTTTTCATCGAGGTAAGTATTTCGAAAGCAAGGGCGATTTAGATAGCGCACTCAACGAATATGACAAAGCGGTCAGCAAAAATCAATTGTTTCAGCAGCGCAAAATGGACACCAATGACTATTATGCCGCAGAAGCGCTGTCATCCGCCACAAAAATTAAACATAATGAATTCAAAGGGATCGATCTTTACTTGCCACCGGCTAAAATGGAAGTAGATCGAAAGCGCAAGCGGGATTTGCTCATTGAAGTGGTAAACGGATTTACCCAGGTGGTGGCTTTTGGAACGATCCACCTTTATGAAGCGACTTTTAATATTGGAAAGGCTTACGAGGAATTTGCCGATAGTTGGATGCGACAGGAAATTCCACCAATGGACCGCACTCGCCGGATTGTAGCACAGAAAGAAATTAATGAAACCGCGGTTGAATTATACCGCAAAGCTGAAGAGTCTTATCGACAATCAATTGACATTTTAAGAAAATTGGCAAACAATTATGAGCAATCTTTAGTCCTCAGCGACACTGCTAAAACCACACCTTCTGAACTGCAAAAAATAGTGAGTCGCGACAGTACCCTGCATATTGCCCGACGCTGGATTGAACGCTGTGAAAATCAAATGTCCAAAGTGATATATGATATGGCAGAGTTGCAGCTCGCCACAATCCAATTTTTGTTTAAGGCGCCGATACCAGAAGATTTAACTCATGTTGAACAAATGGAATACCAGAAACAAGTCATAAAGCGCGCGGTCGAGCCGTTGGTAAACAGCGCAGTGGATGAGCACGTGCGCAATGTACGAGAGGCATGGAAACTTGGCATTGATAACAAATGGGTTAAAGAGTCACGCAAAAAGATTGTGACAACAAACAACATCCTTGCCACCGAATACTCGCGTTTGGCGCAACAGGCGTTGGATTATTATACCACCAATTGGGAAGAATACGAACGTTTTATTAAACGAGACCAACGGGCAAGCTTCGTTTTTGATGCAATTACATTAGCTGATAACTTGGCTGCTTTGCTGGGATTTTGGAAAGACTTTACTAGTTATACGATGCTTTCCTTTCACAAATCACTGGATTTGGCTGCCACCGAAAACATTCAAGACCCCACTGTGATTCTCACCGAAGAGAGCCTGTTCCAACAGGTCTATCACTTTGCCGTGTTTAGCGACTCTTTGGCTCGACTGGCGTACTCGAAAAAGAAATTTTATGACAAACTATACAAAGACACCAAAAATTTGGATTATGAAGACGCCTTATTTGTTTTTGAGGATAATTATTTTTCGATAAAAGAAAATTCAATCGAATTACTGGAAAGCGCCCATCAATTATCAAAGGAGATGAGCATTTCCAACCGCTGGGCAACAAGAGCGCTGCTCCAACTGGTTGAACTAAAACCCAAAGATCATTACCAAAAACTGGGGCTCGAAATCAAAACCAGCACTCAGTACTCGGATAGGACATGGCGAGTCAGCGTACAATACGAACAGGGATGGACCAATCCCTCCTTTGCGGACAGCAGTTGGGACTATGCTGAATTTGTTGATAATCAAAATCTAATCAGCAAGTTAAGCCCACCTCCTGTTTGGTTGACTCGGCTGGACACCAGCGGTTTCAAAATTGACACAACGGTTGCAGTTGCTTTCGATACCGTCAGATTTTCTGAAGAATTGGATTCATCGAGAATCGTAAAATTTATAAGTGATTCCTTATCGCGCGATACAACCGTTGTGTTGAGATCTGATCGGCTGGTGACTAATCGCCATTCAATTGTTCAAAGGGTAAGTTGTGACCGGGTTTATTTCCGCAAAGAAATAATGATCCCGGGTCTGCCAGTCTCTGCCGAAATAAAAATACAACTGGATGATTCTTATAATTTCTTTTTTAACGGAGAGTATATCTCAACCTTTAGCGGCGCCGATTCAACCATGAATCAAGAAAATAGCATCAAGTTGTCGGATGCTCTTGTGGCTGGGTCCAATGTGATGGCAATCGAATGTGTTGATCAAAACGCAACCGGCGGCGGGTTGATTGCCACCATTACAGTATCTTCACTTCCTGATTGGCAAGAAAAAAAGCGACAAATTTTAATGGAGACCAGCGATGAAATGATTAAAAAAAATCTGGTGATGGACAAATACATCATCTTGTATTGATAAGATAATCTGCATCAATGACATTTATGGAGTTGCAACATGAACGTACAACATCGAGATCAGCAGCTATTAGTATCATTGCTCTTGTTGTTTTTCTGTTTTAATCCACTCTTTGGGCAAAATCAGGACCAAAGAGCGGACACTTCAAAATCGGCAAAATTAGAGTCGAACTCGATTGAGGAGTTATCGGCGATGGTAGAATTAGATGGCGATATTGTTTTGGATGCAATCAATATCGAGGCTATCATTGAAAAGCCACGAGTAGCAATTATACCAAAGCGTTTGGAGCCGGAATTTGGCGATTTGGAGTTTGTTGACCGTTCGTTTGAAGTTGAGTTGAAAAGTGTACGCGAGCAAGCGATATTCGAAGATGATCGTTTGTTTCAACCGCGAAAGATCGGAAATTTGAAGAAACAAATTTCCAATAAACAACCGACAAAGAACGATGCTGAAAATCGCACGTCAAAATCAGAAAAGTAAAAATAACAGATTGAAAGACATTGGTTGTAAGCGATCACGGTGTAGAATTTATGAGTTATAAGCTATTGTTATTACGGAGTGTGATCCCTTTCTTGATTGCTACAACGCGAAAAAAGCATCGCACTCCAACTTTATAAAAATTAAATAAATAAACAACATTACCGGTGATCGGTTACCATTGGTTTTATTGATTCATATCTAACGGAGTTTACATTACCATTAAAATTTTAATTATGGAGGTTGACTGATGGCTGATGTTTTAAAAAATTTTAATCCTGATGCAACGGGGTGGGTATTTATGTGGATTTTATTGGTTGCCGCTGTGTTTATGGTGGCGATTGCTATTGAACGCACCTATTACATTTTGGTAAGATCAAACATCAATGCTCCCAAATTTATGGACGAAATTAGAAAATTGGTTAAGGCTGGTGATTATAAAAACGCAATCGCACTATGTCAATCAGCAAAGAAAAAGGCTTTGCCCCAGGTAGTGATGACAGCGCTTAAAAAAGTCAGCTCTGCAGAAACGGTCGAATTTCGTGCTATTCAGAATTCAGTTGATGAAGCCACCCTGGAAGTCATTCCCCGGTTGCAGGAGAGAACCAGTTTCCTGGCAATGATTGCAAATGTTGCCACGTTGATTGGTTTGATGGGAACAATCTACGGGTTAATTGCTGCTTTTAAATCGGTCTCAGCGCCGGGAATCGATCAGGCGGAAAAATCTCGAATGTTAGCAGCAGGTATTTCGGTAGCAATGAACACCACCATGACCGGATTAATGATAGCGGTACCAGCGATTTTGTTGTACACCTTTATCAACAACAAAACGCTCAAAATCATTGATGAAATCGATGAACATACGGTCAAATTAATTAATTTAATCACAGGAAATCAATAATATGGCATTTAAACCATCAGAACGCAGTAGCCGAACAGCAGAAGATGTCGAACTAAACATGACTCCGGTCATGAATCTAATGGTGGTTTTAATTCCGTTGTTACTTTCCTCTGCTGTATTCGTGAAAATTGGAGTTATTGATCTCAATTTACCACCGGCTGTGGGAGCTAATGTTTCGCAACTCGAGGCGCCGAAAGAGAGCGAAAAAAAATTAGACCTGGCGGTGTCCATCACTGATAATGGATTTTACATTTCCAGTTCGATAGAAATTGTTCGGACAGCGGACAGGAGCACTCCCTCGATTCCGCTGGCTAACGATGGCTCGCTGAACTATAGCGCGCTGTCTGAAAAATTATATGAAATCAAGCAAAAAGCATTGGATCAGTTTCCCGATGTTGATAGAATTGTGATTCAAGCCGAGCCTGATATTCACTACCAGGTGCTGGTGAATACGATGGACGCCGCACGGGAAATCACCATCGACAGCCAGAAATTCGTTCTTTTTCCAGAAGTCTCTTTGGCGGCAGGTGTGATATTTTAACCAAACAAGTTGTAGGTTATTCAAAAATTGGATTTAATTCGAAAATTTACAAAAATTAATAAACTAGTTTTTACGTTTGAATTTAAGATAAGCTGGAGAAGATAATGGCTTTTATTCCATCTCGAATTAAAAAGCATGACACCAACCCGGGAAAAGTACGGCTGAATTTAACCTCGATGATGGATATGTTTACTATCATTCTGGTGTTTTTATTAAAGACGTATTCGACGCAGGGATTGCTGATACATCCTTCTGACAAATTAACGCTGCCCTCCTCTTCAATTGAAAAATCACCGGAAGTCGGCCTGGATTTGATCGTTTCAAAGAAATCCATTGCCGTCAATCATGAGGAGGTCGAACAGGTCAGTGATATTTTGAACCACGACGGGTTAATCATCGATGAGTTGCTGAATAAACTTCAGATTTACGCACGCGAAGCCAAACGCATGGAAGAACAGTACGGTACCAAATTTTCCGGCAAGGTTACGATTCAAGCGGACAAGGAGATTCCTTATAAACTGCTGATAAAAGTTATGGCGACCTGCGGCCAGGCTGAATACCCCAATATGAGGCTGGTAGTTTATAAAAAGGAAGGATAAATTGGGAAGCAGAATCGCCTGCCTTGGTTTAATCTTGAATGTGAAGGCTTGCGTATGCTGCCGTTGAATTTATTTGGTGATAAAAGACAATTTTTTCATTTGCTAATCAACCAGAGGTTATTGTGAGTAACGATAAAAGATCCTATTTGGAAGGAAACCTCAATTCTAATCATCAAAACTCCCTTTCGAGCAACATTGTTTATATCGATTTCCCCAGAAAGTATGAGCGAAAATTTGTCGATTCTTTTGACCGTCGATTTGCTGCTATTTGGCTGGTAACTTTTATTTTTCATGTCGTTGCAGTATACTATTTTTCGACCCATGAATTGGTGCAACAAGTTCAACATTCTGAAATAATTCGCATTCAACAGCAGTATGCCCGGCTGATTTTCGAAGATGAACATGCCAAACAAAGCCAGCTCTCACAATCTGATTTTGCTCAACAGACGAGTTTTAGAGACGAGCAGAGCCGTAAACAAGAACACGTGTCAGACAAATCGCGTGTGTCCTCTTCAAAAGAAGCAACGACAACGAGGCAAGAAGATCGTCAATTCAGTAAAACAACCGTAACCGGAAGAGAAGCCGGTTCAGGATATCCGAGCCAGATTAC
>DSAU01000404.1 GCA_011046315.1 bacterium | reverse complement strand
GCTTCTATTTTTGAGAAATGTCTAATGATGTTATACGACTCGTATAATATCAATCTAATATTTTATCACTCGCAAATATAGTACAAAAATAATTTGAATAAATCAAGAAATTTTTACGGATTTGATTTTAAACCACCGAAGTGGTTCGCTTGGGGGCATGATATATTCTCCCACCCGAATGAATTCGGGCGCTGTTTCAATCGTTCAAAATAAACATTGAACCAGCGCCATATTTTAATGTGGTGGCATTTTTTCGAATCTTAATAACGGCTTACTTCAAAAATAAAGTAACTTTGAACAAAATAGCACAGTTTCAATCATCAACGAAAAAAACACCCAACATCATCTAATCAACAGAATTTTTCGGGTCTGAACATAAGATCCGGCTTTGAGCCGATACAGATATATTCCGCTTGGCAATCCGGCTGCATCGAATGTTAGCTGATGCACGCCTGCGCTGCGCTGTTCATTTAGCAATGTAGCCACCTTCTGTCCGAGCATGTTTAAAATATCCAGTTTCACTTTTGACGAATAGGAAAGCGCGAACCGGATGGTCGTGGTCGGATTGAACGGGTTCGGATAATTTTGATATAGCTGAATTGTTTCCGGCAGCACAGAATCGTCAGCTTTTGAGACGACCGCAACCCGGTGTTCGTACCGGGCAAAATAGCGCAACTCCACCGCAGTGGATGGGTTCTGACCTGTATAGGCAACCAGCGGATCAGACGGAACAACCTCGGCGACATACTTGGTCATTCCGAAATTGTAAAGAACGATATGAAAGCTTTCAACACCAACAAGACCGGGAGAATTTCTCGGTATAAGCATTTCAACAAATCCCATTGACTGTTGATGAGCGAATTGTCCGCCAGGCGGCATATTGCCCTGACCACCGGACTGGCGCACCCAACTGGTCCCGGTCCAGATGTAATATTGCGGCGAGGTTCCTGACCAGCCCCCCATTTCATTGTGATATGCAAAAATTGCGATTTCAGGCCGGTGCTGGGGAACTGTTGTAACGGATGCTCCCCAGGGATTTGTTGCGCCTCCTGAATTGGGGATATTATCAGTATCGATGTAAATGCCAAAGTGGATGCGCTCATTGACCGCATTGGTGCGATAGCCGAGATATAAATTCTTCTCATCCATGTGTACCAACAGGGAGTCGATTTTGTATTGGGTGTTGTTTTGAGAGGTATTGGTGGCAACCGCAACCGGCTCGATTTCCAACGCTTTCCAATCTGCCGGATCACCATCGATTAAGATCGGGTTTTCTTCGACGTTTGTTGTGTCGGGCTCATTGTACCAGTAAAAGTCAGTTAAAAGCGTGGTTTGAGTCGAGGTGTTCTCTTCGGTGAACCGGATCTGGTCGTCGTTTGGTAAAACTGCCGAAACGCCAGCTCCATTGGTGCTGCCCACATTGAATAGTTTGACATGAAAATGTTCCACATCGTTAAATCCAGGCGCATCGCGGGGTATGGCAATTTCGAAGAATCGGTTATCCCGATCGATCTCGAAAAGCCCGCCTTCAGGCAAACGCGCTACGCCGCCGACTGCTGTGATCCATGTTTGATCTCCCGCATCCCAATAATAATAACTGGGACTGACACCGCTCCAGCTATCGTAGCTATTATGATAGGCGTAGATTTGAATTTCTGGCAAATGTTGATTCACCGCAGCCACGCCTTTACTCCAGCAGTCAGTGTTTCCGCCCGAACCGACTTTATTGTCGGTATCAATATAAAGCCCATAGGATACTGCTTTGTCAGTCGCTGGTGCATCGAATCCGAAATAATAAAAATCATAATCATGGTGCACATACAGACGATGCAGTCTAAACTCAGGATCGGTCATCAGGTTTTCCTGATCGGTAACCGGTTCAATGACATGACTTCCCCAGTCGATATCTCTTCCATCAATCTGAAAGTTCTCATATACATCAGCTACCGTTCCGTTCGCCCGAACCATTTCAACACGCAAGCGCTTTCCCTTGACGTAAACTTTCAGGAAATGATTTGATTTTTCCACATACGCAGACCATGGATTGGTGCCCGGCGTGAAGTCTTTGAGCCAGATGCTCAAGCCCCCGGTTACGAAGTGCGGCTTGCCATTGACGATGCTGCGTTCGTAAAAATGGTTGTGACCGCTGAATGTGACAGCGACACCGTACTGTTCGAACAGTGGCAGCAAGCGCTGACGAACCAATGTATTAGGCCCATGATAACCAAGACTTGCATACGGCCCATAATGCAACCCCACAATAATGTGATCGATAACATTCCGGTCAATCTGCTGTAATTCACTTACCAGCCAGTTGTATTGGTTGCTGCCCTCGTCATAGTCTCGAAACATATCCAATCCAATAAAATAAATATTGTTATAACTAAAGCTGTACCAATGGTTCTCATTATCTGGATTGATGTCGTAGTTTGGTGGAAGTGTAAAAAACTTCCCCAAATTTGGCGAGTCCGATTCATGGTTACCATAGACCGGCATGATCGGCAGTGTTGGACTCAATTCTTTGAAAGTTTCCAGAAAAGTGAACCACTCGCTTAATTTGGTCCCATCGACAACCAGGTCTCCAACGTGCAACATAAATTCTGCCTCTTGCACCGCCATCGTGCCAACAATGGGTTGATAGACTTCCAACTGATTGTCACCACCGACGATGAACATAAATTCATCATCATAATCTGCTGTTTTAAATTGGTAAATCTCACCGGTCGTGTCGTTTTCAGTTACAATTTGGTACAGATAGCTGGTGTTTTCCGTCAATCCGAAAAGCCGGGCGATATTGACCAGGCTGTCGTTTTCTGTGACCAGCCCTTTAAACTCAGTGACGAAATGCGTGTTTTCACTGACGTCGTTTACACCATAACGCAAATAGCCGTTGCCGGCTATTTCGCTGATCCAGGTAATGGCGACACAGTGTTGCGGTTGGTCATTGTAAAAAGTTAACACCGGAGGCGTATTTTTTATTTCAATCGGTGAATGAATATCTGCCCAACTGGCGACGACATCCTGTAAAAGCAAGTCAGTATCACTGACGGTAACTTTACGATTGGGAATTTCTTCCCCGTTCGCGTCTTTTTCCACAGAGCTCCAACTTCCCCGGCTATATTTGTATTCGTAATTGGAATTTTTAAGAAGCTGCAAAGAAAACCGCCATTCATAGGGACCAACCTTGACCATGGGCTGTGCTCCCGGGTCCCATCCATTGAAATTACCTGCTAAATAGACAAGATCATTGGGTGGTGTATATTCAGGTACTGTAACTGAAAAAGTCACCCGCACTTTAGTATCATGCTGTTCAAACATTCCCCAGCGCGGATCGCCCATATTGGTGCCATCAGCAAGCGAAGTCTGAATGGCTGCGAACCAATTGTCGCCAGCTTCGACCTCAATAATAGCTGCGCCGGCTGAACCAGCCATCAATAAAATGAAACATATTATTATGAACTGTTTGATCCGGTAGGGAAGGGAATTGTAATAAATTCTCATTGCAGCCTCCTGTAAATTTTAGGAATGGTGGAATAGCAGAAATGTATGGCTCAATGGGCTTTCGGTCTCAAAAATTATGAGATCATTGCTTTTCGAATGTCCCGGAACTGCAAACTCAAAACCGAATCATTTGAGAATCGCTCTCAGTAAAATCAAAAATCCCTTGCCATCGTTTTCCGCCAACTTCAAATTCTTTTCTGCTTTTTTATAGTTGGGATTGATCTCAAGAGCGTGGCGAAATTCTTCAAGCGCGTTCAGAAACATATTTCGGCATTGAATTAGATAGGCAATTCCGAGGTTGTTGTGCAGGTCAGGATAAAGTGGTGCTTTGTTAATCACTTGCTTCAATTGCTCGACGTACTCGTTGATGTATCGATCTTCTTTTCCTTTGCCGCCAAACATAAATTTTAGATAGAAGTCATTTTCAATATCAGTTTCAACGGTGGGGGGATGGTCGCTTTGAGCTGATTCCAATGCATTCAGCGCTTCACTATATTTATTTTCCTCCATTAATGACAGCGCCGAAACGATATATTCCACTTTATAGTTTGCTCCCTTTTCTCGAATGTTATCCAATAGTTCTTTTGAATGATTCAATCTTTCAATTTTGGAGGGAAGTGAGCTTTGTTGCACATCATAAACAATTGACTTCAAATACACGATGCTCAAATAAAATTGAGCATCGATATAGTCTGGGTTAATATCCAGCGCCCCGGATATTTCCTTTATCGCATCACTAAAATTATTGAGCAAAAAATAAGTGTACCCAAGATTATTATGGAGATCGGCATAGTTTTCATTTTTGTCTATTCCGGCGACAAACGCCGCTTTCGCTTGTTGAAGCATATTTTTTCGGAGGTAAGCGCAACCCAGATTTTTATAAACTTCGACATATTCGGGATTGATTTCAAGCGCTTTCTGAAATTCCTCGATTGCCTCGTCGTAAAGGTTCATTTTATAAAACACCAATCCCAGCTTATTGTTGGAAACCGCATGTCGGATGGTTCCTACTTTATCTGAAATGTAGAATAACATTTCAATGTCCTCGCTCATGTCCCGATGCAATCTACTGACCGCAACTTTCAGCTCTGGGACCGGCACAGAGTTTTTCATGGCAATTGATTTTCTGGTAATAACTTTGCCATCTTCAAATATGGTAGATACAATTTTTTCGCTTGGCTCCATAAATTGAGTTTGAATGTGAAAGACCTTCCCACCCGCCTGAATGTCACTGTTAAGCCCGATATTTTCCATCATCACACCTCAAAGTTGTCGAGAATTATTTTTTAAATTTTTCTTTAAGCCGCTGATCTACATTTGGTGGAACAAAGCAACTGACATCGCCTTGAAAGCTTGCGACCTCTTTAACGATTTTAGAATTTAAATAGGTGTATTTTTCGTGCGGCATCAAAAACACGGTTACCAACTTGTTGGAGAGCTTTCGGTTAAATAGCGCCATTTGAAACTCAAATTCAAAATCTGAAATTGCCCGCAAACCGCGGATAATCGCACTTGCGTTCCGTTGAAGCGCATAGTTCACCAGCAAATCATCAAAGCTTTCTACCTCAACCTGTTTTAAACCCTCAACGACATCTTGAATCATTTTTACCCGTTGTTCAATCGTAAACAAGGTTGACTTTGACGGATTCGTCGTAACTCCAACAATAACTTTATCAAACAGAGATGCCGCTCGTTTGATTATATCAAGATGACCATTGGTAATCGGATCGAATGTTCCCGGATAAATGGCTGTTTTCAAACCTGCTCCTCGTTTTTATGGAAAAAAGTTACCGCCGTATCTCCCAATGTTTTTGTCGCTTCAATGCCCAGGGTCTTCAGTTTAAAATCAATATTTTGTCTTGAATCGTGCTCAAAAACAAACAATCCACCCGATTCTAATAAGTCATTTTTATCGAAGAACTCAATTAGCTGTCGATAGATGGTATCAGAATAGGGTGGATCCGCAAAAATCAAGCCAAATTTGCTCCCACGCTTGGCTGCGAATTTTAAATATTTTATCACATCTGAATGAACAATCCGGCAGCGCGCTAAAAAACGGGTAAGCTCCAGATTTTTTTTGATAAGTCGAATCGCCTGCGCTGAGTTATCAACCAGTTGCGCGCTATGTGCGCCCCGGCTCAATGCTTCAATAGCCAATCCACCGGCGCCAGCAAAAAGGTCTAAGATGTGAACATTCTCAACTCTGTTGCCAATATAACTGAAAATAAATTCTTTTACTCGGTCAGATGTGGGACGAATAGTTCTATCCTTTGGGCTGAATAGTATCCTACCGCGACATTTTCCGGCGATAACCCTCATGGCTGACGCTCAAGATCAAACCACCCGATATAATGTACAATTAAGCACCAATGTATAATACGGGCTCGACGGTTCTGCTTCATTTGCGATTAAAGTAATTTTATTAAAACTCACATTCATATTTTCGGTCTGCATTCGCTGTAGAAAATTCATCAAACCGGTTTTTAATCCATATACTCTTATGGTAATCGGAGTAACGCGCAATTGATTCTCCGTTTTTTCTGTTCCTGAATCAAACTGTTTTATGCTGAGATTATTTTCCTTGCAGATCACTCCAAGGCGATTGCGAAGAGCGTCGCTGCCGACAGTTTGCGGTGATCTGACTCCGGTTACGCTTTCACGAAATCTCTCTAAATTCACATTGCCACGGACCAGCGCCTGATGGTACTGGCGGCCTTTAATTTGGCGAACATCAGTTGACAGCACATTCAGATTAGATAAATACACGTTTTGTTTTAAGGATGCGTCCAATCGATCAATATCCGGTTTGTTGTTCGCCAGCAGCTCGAAAAGAACGTTTCCGTCCTGATAACTTATTAAGGTGAAATTGATACCTGATGGGATGGTGTTGATCACCTGGTCAATCGTTTTGATGCCCTGGCGAGACTGAATGATCCGCTGTCTTAAAACCGGGGAAACTGAAGATTCCAATATCGGTTCAGCATCTGAAGCTGTTTCCTCAGTAACCGCCTCATCTAAAGCATCTTCAAAGTTTTCAGCTTCGGTTACAGTTGGCGTTATCTGAATTTGATCCACTGTTTTTCCCGGTTTAAACAGAATATAAGCAGTACTCGCCAACAATGCGATAACAATTATGAACAAAATAATTACGCCGGTTTTGGATCCGCTGCGGCGCATGACTTTTGTATAGTCTGTGTTATCGATGGAACTTCCTTTAATGTAGCTCCGCGTCGAAAAATCGTTGGAATCATATCCGTATGCGTCTTGGAAATCCTTTTCGTCTTCTTCGTCATTGAATTGAGTCTGGTCATCTCCGATCAAATTGATGTCAACCATGACTCCTCCTTCTTTGAATTATAAACGCGTTTAAATTGATTATTGTTGAATTGTTTTTTTTCTGCTTTGTGACTAATCATTGTGATGTCGATTATTGATGTAATGCAGATCCCACACAGATTGTAAACATCTCCGGATGAGACCATATTTTTTCATCTACACTTACTTTTGGAGCAATATAAAGTTTGCGAAACGGGTTGATTTTATCAATACGAACGTTAAAGCTATTTTGCATGTTTTCAAGAAAGCCATCCTTTACATAGTTTCCATATAAAAAAATCCGCTGCAGACTTTCGACGCTATCGCCAATATCAACATCCACAACCAGACTTTTCAACTCTTTGGAAAGGATGTTGACGATTTCATTTTCATCAGCAAACTTTAGTGAAGCCCGCTCAACCTGTAATTTGCCGCCGGCTAATTCTCGGTAATGATAAAATTCTTTGTCCTTAATGATAGTTATTTTGATTCCGTTTTCGTCGATGTCGGTCAGCGCGATGGTTTCATCAGCTTTGAGCTCATAATTAGCCTCAAGCGCTCGGGCAGCTGAAAAAATATCAACATCAATAACATTAACCGATAACCTTGCTGCTCGGAACATTTTCCTAAGTTGTTGAATAATTTTCTCTCTTACAGCCACGACGACCATCTGTTGGACTCCGGCGGTTACTGTTTTTTCCAGTTTCTGGAAATCTACAATATACTCGTCATCTGGTGAATATGAAAATTTCTCCACTTCCCAATCGATTTGATCAATCACATCTCCCTGCGAAAAGTTGGCATCGATGGGAATTTTTTTGATGAGAGCAAAGGGGCATTCCATCGAGAAGACAGCGTTTCTCACCTGAAGGTGAAATACTTCGACAATGTCTTTAATTTGTTCTCCGATCTGAATCACTTGTTGATCATTGTTAATCGAGTTCAGATCAAAAGCAATATCCGTTTTCGCTTGAATAATTTTGTTGATTCGATGTTGGTGATCCTGCGAATTTTCGATTTCAACCAATCTAAAATTGTCTTCCTTTAAAAAAATGCCGAAACGTATGTCCCCTTTGCTCTCTTTCATCTAATTGACTCCATCAAATGTGGATGAAATGACCGCGATTATCCGACGCTCAACCCAGGTCAGAAAAAGCCTGCAAATCTCGTTCCACCGATTACCTCGCCCAGCTCTTGTCACCGGTCTCTGTAATTTTTCCGTGATTTTTAAGACGCTGATGGCCGAAGAAATACCTGAGAAAATTCTTTCGGTTTTCCTCAATATCCGTAGAATCCAGAGGGCATTCTATGTTTACATATTTTATCACCGCCGTGTCAATCACTGAAATGATATAATCACGTTTGACTGTCGGACATTTAGCAAAACCTTCCACGGTATTAAATACCGCGCTGTCGATTTTCATCGCCCAGCTACTATCTGCCATATAAAGTGTATCCAGTAAGGTTCCGACAGAAACATCAGGCATCATTCTGGAAAAGACCAGTTTCAATGAATCGTCATCTCGTATTGGGCTATATATATCCAATGCGTTGAGTTCCTGACGCAGTTCTTTAAAAATGTAAACATCTGAGCTGTCTGACATCCGTTTCGCTTTAACAGAGTCGGCTAAAGCTGTGGTCTCAAGACGATTTAAAATTACTCTTGCCAGATTAGAATCATAGTTGACCGATTCCATGATAGAATACATCAATGTATCAGCCATGATGTTATTAATCAATTGATCGGCTGGTTTATTCTTCGAAGTTAAAAAACTCACCAGCTCTTCGGCTAATGCAGTATCAGCATGAAAATAATCCCGGATAAAAAGTTTTGTGGTATCGTCTTTAAAAAATGAGATCAATCCTGCTAAACTATCGGTGTAGGAGTTTTGAAATTTTTGATAGACCAATTCTGCCTTCAGGATTCGATCCATGTTATTGCGACATAGTTTTGTGTTGTTTTCTTCCTCTTCCCACACTTTTTTGGGATATAACAGAGTGAACAACAGAGCAACGATCAGAATTACGATCAAGATTTCGAGGATTATCGAGCCCTTTGCTTTTAATTTTGCCATCTTGCCTCCTTGAACTAAAAATAGACCTAATGTGAATTTAAACTAATCGTTATTGATTACTTGAATATAGGGTTTAATTTTATTGTATTTTTTTTCGCCGATACCTTTTACTTTTTTTATGTCATCAACCGTTTGAAATTTCCCGTTTTTATTACGATAGTCAATGATTCTTTTTGCTAAAACCGGACCGATTTGAGGCAATAAGATTAAAGCTTCCAATTCTGCGTTGTTAATATCAACCTTTTCAAGGATTGGAACATCTCTTTTGCTTGCTTTAGCGCTCGTTAGCAAACCGCCATCAACATCCGGGGTATTGTAACCAGTCGCCGATTTTAGTGAATCAATTTGCCGGGCTCGCGCCTGAAACTGTTGCTCAATTTTGGTATATTCGCCATTATCGGGAACTGAGCTATCACTAAAGCCGAGCTTAAAGATTTTTACTCCAGCACCGACCATAATACCAGCCAGTAAAAAGAGAATTATCGATTTCTCTTGTTTGGTAAAAAAACTTATCATTCAAAAAGCGCTTCTTTTACTTTTTTGAAAAAACTTTTATCACCTTTTGGCGGCTTCATGTTTTCAAAAGTTGCCAATTGACTGAATAAATCTTTTTCCTTTTCGTTTAATTTTGTCGGCGTCCACACCATGACTCTGACCAGTTGATCGCCAGCGCTATGCTCATTTAGATGACGAATCCCTTTGCCGCGCATTCTCAATATTTTTCCGGATTGGGTTCCCGCTGGAATCGTTAGTTTTGCCTTTCCTTTCAGGGTAGGAACCTCGACCGTATCTCCCAACGCCACCTGGCTGAAACTTAAATATAAATCAAATAAAATATCATCACCATGCCGTTCAAAGTGGGGATGTTCTGCTTCTTCGATGATTACAATTGCGTTTCCGGCTGGCCCACCTCGAGGTCCAACATGCCCCTCACCTGTCAGCGATAGATAATTCCCAGTGGCAACTCCCGCCGGAACATTGAAGCTAAGCACCGCATCAGCGCGAACCCTTCCTTCTCCGTCGCAGGAGCTGCAGCGTTCTGTAATAATTTTCCCCTCACCACCGCACTGAGAACAGGTGGTGACATTCACAAACTGTCCGAATATAGTGCGCGATACTTGACGCATTTCACCGCTACCATGACACATAGGACAGGTCGTTGGCGAACTCCCCTTTTTTAAACCCTTTCCGTCGCATGTCTCACATCGAACCAGTCGCTTCATTTTAATTTTTTTGTTGACACCCTCGGCAATTTCCTCCAATGTCAGCTTTATTCTTATTTGAATATCCTGACCTCTGGTGCGTGTCTTCTGTGAACGTGTTCTGCTGGCGCCGCCAAAAAAATCGCTAAAATCCCCAAAGCCAAAACCTTCCGACATAAAGGTGCGAAGCGCATCGTTCAAATCAAATTCAAAACCGCCAAAACCTTCAAAGCCGCCCTTGATTCCGGATTTTCCAAAACGATCGTATCTTCTTCTCTTTTCCGGATCCTTTAGAACTTCGTAGGCTTCGGAAATTTGCTTAAATTTCTCTTCCGCATTTGTATCACCTGAATTTTTATCCGGATGATATTGCAGGGCTAACTTTCGATACGCCTTTTTTATTTCATTAGCATCGGCATCGCGTGAGATTCCCAAAATTTCATAATAATCATTCCCCATACACAGAAACTTAACTTTCTTTTATCAATTTAAAAATTTTATTAATTACTTGTTAACAACCACCTTGGAGTGACGGATTACTTTGTCTCCAAAACGATAACCCTTTAACACCTCTTCAACAACGATGTTCTGATCTTTGTCCTCCCGCTCAACCTGCATCAACGCCTCATGAAGCTCCGGATCAAACGGATGATCAACAGCCTCGATTGGCGAAAGCCCCTGCTTTTCCAAGGCAGTCAACAATTTTTTGTGAATTAATTCTACCCCATGTTTTAGCGATTTATAACTTTTATCCTTGGTTGCGGTGTTTAATGAACGCTCTAAATCATCGATAACGGGCAGAACTTCGAGCAGCAAATTTCTTATGGCGTTCTCAATAATTATTAGCGACTCGCGTTCTTTCCGCTTTTTAAAATTTTCAATTTCGGCGGCAATTCTTAAATATTTATCGTTCATCTCTGCAAGCTCAAGCTGTTGCCGCTCGATGGTATCTTCCAATTGTTTAATTTTTCGATCTTGTTTTGCTGTCTTTTTGTGCTTTTTCTTCGTATCTTTGGGATCGGCTTCTGTTTGATCCGATTTCAGGTTCTTGTTTGCTGCCATAAAACCAACTCTCTATCCGTTTAATTTTGAACAACCTTTAAATCAACTGAATAATTTATTAATCGCCTTTGCGACGTAATCTAACACTCCGACTATCTTCTCATATTTCATACGTGTCGGTCCGATAACAGCAATCGTACCGCTTATTTCTCCTATTTGAAACGCTGTGGAAACCAAGCTACAATTTTTCAGCATCTCCTCGCTATGTTCCCTGCCAATGGTAATCGAAAACCGATCATCCTTTTGGGTGGAGCTTTTGATAATGTGAACTAAAATGTCCTGATTGTCAATCAATTGTAAAATTTTGATCAGTCGTTCTTGATTGGCAAATTCTGGTTGCTTAAGAATCTTCGATGTTCCCTTAAAATGCAAACTGTCATTATCAAAGGTAAAAATTTCATC
>DSAU01000494.1 GCA_011046315.1 bacterium | reverse complement strand
CCGCCCTCAAGCGCGCCGAGCGCGCCTTCATATTTGCCATCGCCGATTCCGGAGAGGGTGATTTCATAACGGTTATCAGCATCAAACACGTTGAGCTTCAGTTCGGCGCCATCCATTGGTAAATAGTTTTCATCGTAAACCTGTCCGAGAAAACTGATCGGTTCACCGCTGCGAAAAATTTCCCGTTCAGGAGTGATAAGAACCGGTTTGGTATCTTCTTTGTTGACCAACCAACGGACACAGTTGCTGACCAACTGTTGAAACAGTTGATTGTCCTTTCCGACTCCCCACATCATCAAATCCCAGCGCCAAAGTCCGTGCGCCAAAAAAGCCATCGATTTTTGTTGTCCCAGTTTTTGGATAACCAACAACGGAAACTCCTTTCCGGAGGAAGAACCCTGTCCTGGTTCAAACTTTGCATTGAGCAGAACCTCGCTGGTTGGCGTCAATTTGGCATTGTAGAGCGAATGAAACAAGGGCGGCAATTCATTCCAGAGCGCCTGGTTTTCAGTCTCAGTTTCGTGAATACGACTTACCGGATGCTTTAATCCGGTTGGCGAGACAGCGGCCGAGGCGAGCCGTTCGGGGGATTCGATAGCAGGTGGTCGGAAGGGAAGAATTGCATCCAATTCCGACAGCGCCCGGTAATTGATATTGTTTCCGGCAATAAACAGCAGCGGAATCCGCTCATTTCTGACCAGTTGTTCCAGAGATGCAAAAATTTTGCTGGAATGATTTTTTGGTGGGAAGCCCAGCAGAATGACCAGGTCATAATTTTTCAAATTGTCGCTGCTTTCGTCAAAACTTTCCTGATAAAAATCGTGGCGCGGTTTAGCAATCAGATAATCCGCCTCAATGTCAGGGTCGCGATCCAGCGCCCGGCGGATAAAGGCGAAATCCGGACAAGGACTGCCGGTAACACATAAAATCCGAATCCGGCTTTCCAACACTTTTACAAAAAAAGATTTTTGATTGTTGACAGCGGTCAATTCGCCTTCTAAAACCGGCGTTTCAACCCGGAACTGCCGAAAACCTGTTTCCGCAGGTGTAAAAAACAGACGGAGTTTTGCTTCAGCCAATTCACCGATATCAACATATTTGGAATCCAGCAGCTTGTCCTTCTGGTAAAGATCAAGTTTCAGCCGCTCTCCTGAATATCCCGGCGCACGAATGGTCACATCAACCGGGAGCTCATTGTTCACATAAGTGACCTGATTGGTCACAATGTTGGCGATAATCACATCTTTTTTATCGATAGGCTTACCAACCGACAACGGAAAAACAGGTAGCGACAGTTCTTCTGCGGTGCGCAAAGGATTTTCACCCAGATTGTTGATCCCGTCGCTCAGCAGTAAAATAGCGCTCAAATGTTGCTCACTCGTTAGCTCGCGCAGCCTTTTCAGGCTGTGGCCCAAATCGGTGCCATCGGCTTTAAATTGAATTAAATCCAGATTATCCGGCTTAAACGGTAGCAATTGGTGATTGAATTGATAAAAATCAAAGCGCACATCGGAGAAGTCATTGAATAGCGGGGCTGATAATTGCATGAGCGCAATTTGGGACCGTGATTGTTCTTCATCTTTGATGCTCATACTTGCCGAAGTATCGAGCAACACCGCCACTATCGGTTTTTCTTCTCTGTTATAGGATAATTTCAAAACAGGCTCAAATAATATGAATACAATCAGCGCCAACGCAGTCGCTCGGAGAACGGTCAAAAACAATTTTAAGCGGGGATGAACGGGCGGATTGGTGCGCCGATAAAGATAAATGCTCGAGCCAATCATTGCCCCCAACAAAATCAAAAATAACAGCCAGTGTCCACTGATAGTGATATTAAAATTTTCCATAATTGTAAAATACTTTGAATTAAATTATTCACGCCGATCAACAAAATTGCGGCATTAGAGTGGGTAGCTTATCCATAATTTTTTCATCAGCCGCCGTGAACCGATAATGACTCAACTCAGAACGATCGTTCCATTTCCAATCTTCTACACCCAAACGCTTCAATGTTTCTCACCCTTTTGGTTTCAATTTATTTTCCAATGCGAGCTAATTCACGGTGGATCTAACTTCGACTTCATCACTCGATGCCTCTTGCTGTGTATAGCGTTCAGCCCTTGTCTTTCTGACGATGAATAAAGCCAAGATCGCCACCAATAAATAAACCACCAGCACAACCGCCCACCGCGGAATTTTAGTATAAGACGGCGGGCGTAATTCCGGGTCGCCGACCAACCGATAGTTCGCCCAAAAGAACGGATGCGCCCGAGATATATATACACCGGAATATTTGAAGCGATCGTTCATTGATGCCAACCTGGCTTGCTGAAGAGCGAAACTGTTGTACTGGCGTTTGTACTTCAATTCCCAGTATAATTTAGACATAAATTGGCTGGTGGAAATACTGTTGATGTTCCAAAGACTATGAACGACTGAACGCGCGCCTGCTATCAGAAAAGCCTGCGGCAAACCCTTTACACCGACATCTCCATTGGTGAAAGGGTTTGATAATTGGCAGTTGCTTATCGTCACCATATCAGCGCGAAGATTGATTGCGCTAATCTCCTTTGAATTAAGCCAGGTTGAGTCGCCGCTGCCATTTTCAATATTTTGGGAGAACAGCAATCCGGATTTTAATGGATGCGTGTTGCTCATCACCCCGGCTTGGGCCAGATAAATCCAGCGAAAGTCACTGCCATGTTGACGAAAGTATTCTTTTGTCACGCGATCATTTTTTAAGTTGACGTGTCGCCAGAGAAGCCGCGAAACACGTTTGATTTCCTCCGACTGAAAATGAGAACGCTCCAGAGTTGGCGCAATATTTTCTTTCAATAAAAAGCGATGCAAGTTGTTCGCTGATGCAATAGCCGGCTGGCTCATGGTGAGCAATTGGGTTCCCAGTTTAATGGACGATCGATAGCTTGCAAGATCGGGATTTAAGCCAGTGATCGAATAACTATAAACCAACGCATATTTTTTAATCAAAAAATCCGTCCGGCGGTAATGTTGATACAAAATTTTGTCTTCAGGTTTTATAGTTTCTGCATAATCGCTAACCAATAGTTCGAATGGTAAACTCAATAAATAGCCATCGGGTATGATGATAAGCAGTGGATATTTTTTGACAGGCTGAGAAACCGGCAGAAAAAGCTTTTGGTAGAGCTGAAAAGCCAGTCGTTCTTCAAACTGCAATTTTAACAGGTCGTCTGCATGGTAAAGCGGAGTGAGCAGGCTGTCGATCTGCTGTTTGGTTTCGGCTAACGGCAAATCCCAATTTTTCAGATAAAAGCTATCCGGTGTGACCAAAATAACAAATACACGATCGTCAAACAAATAATAGTGCAGCAGCGCCGACTTTTTTCGAACATACTGCTTTTGAACATCCTCGATCGTCAATGGTTTGAACAATTGCATAAAGAAAGCAGCCTGCGGATTTTCAAAGCATACAGAATCTATTTGTGAATCGATCTGTGTTTTTATTTCGGACATCTGGCTGAATCTCGACCCGGCTGAATCCGCAGATAACAGCGCAGTGGCTTTCATTAATTCATATTGGAAGCTGTTGTCTAATTGTTGACCAATTAAATCAGCAAACGGAATCCGGATAAACTGGTCGGATTCATCTCTGCCAAAAAGCGAAATCACTTGATAAAGATTTCGCCTTTCCAAAAGGGTAATCAGCAGATCAGCAGTGTGGCTGCTATGATTTTCGGTGTCGGTTAAAAGCCGCCGGATAATCTGATTCACAGCATCCTGGACGTTGTCAAATTCGGTTTGGGTTAACCTTTCTTGTTGGAATAAACTGCGCTCTAACTCATGGAGAAGCGTCATCTCTGCCACGACTCCATCGGCAGCGTTGCCGGGCTGACTTTGAAGAAGATGGCTCACACCTGGTAGCAAACAAAGCAATAATAAGCAGAGCCAAAATAAACCGCTATTTTTATCAGTCATGCAATTTCCCATCATTTTTTTTGGTAAAATTACAACACGCCCATTATCATAACCATTTAACTTCCCCAAAAATCAACAGTCAAAAAAAGAGTTTGCGGAATTGTTTTCCTGGAACGAGACAGAGCAGGAGAATACCACTAAATTTTATCAGGCGTTATGTTGATTAACTCATAAATTCCGCTAAAGTTTCCCGCGATCCCGGGTTGAATTCAGACTGTATTAAAAGTTCTTTTTTAACCATAACCCAGTGAACTGCAAGGATATTTAGATCCACAAATTACACAAATTTTCACAAATATTTTTTTCATTCCTCGTTACCGAACACTTTTTTAACTCGGCTGCAAACATGCCACTCCTACGAGGTTTAAGCCAGTATTTGTGCGTAATTCTATATACATCCCAACCCTACCGCGAGGTTTGATTCCACCGAATAGGCTTTAAAATAATCCCGCATGGGCGGGGTGAAATATTTATAGAAAGCGAACAACCAAAGCCCGATCTAACCCTGTAGTAACGACTTTAGTCGTTTAAAATTCGCTACTACAAATAGTATCAATAATTTTTATTTTAGACTTCTGATACAGCCCCTACCTAATTTTTGGACAACCAGTTTAGCGTGGTGGCTTTCCAATCAGAAGGATTTAAACATAAACAAAAATTCTTAAAAAAACAATAGATATATTTTTGTCGATGTAACAGCACGCTCCAGATTTTTGATAAGCCCTCTAAATTGTAAACTGATGCCATCGCTTTAGTTGAGACAATAAATATAATAATTTTAGTAATTTAGTAAAGTTGACAACAGGCAAAATAGTTTAAATATCAAGCGATGGCATCAGTAGTCCACCTACGACTGAGGTCTAAGCAACTCAGGCAAATTTTACTTTACTTTTTCCCAAATAATCATTATAATTCCTGATGCATTTCGCCCGATATAAACCAGATTTTATTTGACGAACGGAGGATCGCAAATGTCGAAAAATACCAATAGCCCCCGAATGCCGAGTTTGTTTGAGTCGCTGATTCCGGTAATTTTGTTAATGTTTTTTTTAGGCGTCTCGATTCTGAAATATGGCGCCAGCCCACATATACCGTTGGTAGCTGGTACCACCATTGCCGCGCTGATGGCGGTAAGACTGGGGTTTGGCTGGCAGGAAATTGAAGACGGGTTGATAAGCGGCATCGTACTGGCGCTCAAAGCGTGCTTAATTCTGATGGTTATTGGTATTTTGATCGGCACCTGGATATTGAGCGGCATCGTCCCCACAATGATCTACTGGGGCTTGAAACTGCTGACGCCGTCAATCTTTCTGGTCGCCACCTGTTTTATCTCCTCGTTGGTTTCACTGGCAACCGGCAGCTCCTGGTCCACTGCGGGGACGGTCGGCATCGCGCTGATTGGCGTTGGTCAGGGACTGGGAATACCGCTGCCGATAGTCGCCGGTGCGATCATTTCCGGCGCTTATTTCGGCGATAAAATGTCCCCATTGTCTGACACGACAAATTTGGCGCCGGCAATGGCGGGAACCGATTTGTTTACCCATATCCGGCACATGGTTTATACCACTGGTCCGAGTTGGCTCATTTCGTTAGCGATCTATGCAGTGTTAGGATTTAAGTACGCTGGCGCTGAAATGAATACGGAAAATGTCGATATAATTATCAGCACCCTTCAATCCGGATTCAATTTAAATATATTATTGTTGTTACCGCCGGCGTTGGTGATTGTGATGGTGATAAAAAAAATACCGGCTTTACCGGCGCTATTGGCAGGCTCTTTTATCGGCGGCGCTTTTGCAATAATATTTCAGGGCAGCGACATCGGCGTCGTAATCAATGTATCCTTCAGCGGTTATGTTTCTCACACCGATTTTGAAATGGTCGATGAGCTGTTGAGCCGCGGTGGTATGGAAAGTATGCTGTATACGGTCTCGTTGATTATGTGCGCCCTTTCGTTCGGCGGCGTCATGGAAAAAAGCAAGATGCTGGAGAGCATCGCGTCTTCTATTTTGAAATTAGCTAAAAGTACCGGCGCGCTGGTTACTGCAACCATCGCCACCTGTATCAGCATGAACATTATCGCGCCGGATCAATATCTATCGATCGTGGTTCCCGGCAGAATGTACAAATCCGCATTTGACAAGAAAAAGCTTCATCCAAAAAATCTCTCCCGCTGTCTGGAAGATGGCGGGACGTTAAGTTCGCCGCTGGTGCCCTGGAACACCTGCGGCGCCTTCATGTTCGCCACGCTGGGAATACATCCGTTCGCTTATCTGCCGTTCGCTTTTTTAAATTTAATCAATCCGCTTATCTCAATTTTTTATGGCTTTACCGGTATTACCATGCACCCGGCTGATGAAAATCCTGGCAAAAAAGAAGATCAGCTTGTCAAAGATGGAGACCATTACCACGAGTGATGAAATTTCCAAGTCCAGGTCGCTGATGCTCTAAGCTGCATTTTCGGAATTGAAACTTATTGTTCGCTTAAAAGTTAAATTTTTAACCTTGAGGATTTAATTGGAGTTATCCGGTTGTTTTTTTTTAAAGAGGTTGTTTCGCTTTTTTAAAATTGGAGATGTAATGACGAAAAGCTTGACGTATATTGTAATAATTTCCCTAATTATGTTTATAAGGTGCGCCGGAATAAAACCATTGGTTCAACAACAGAAACCAGTGGTTACACCAGACAGCACTCCGTTTCATCCCAACGCGGTCGAACGTTTTATCCAGGGATGTGTCAATGAACTGCGTAATGATCACAAGTCAGCGTTGTTAAATTTTCAGGAAGCCTTGCTCTATGATTCATCATCAGCCACCATCTATAATAAGGTCGCTGAGCAATACATCCGGTTGAAAAAAATCGACAGCGCCGAAAAATTCCTCCAAACTGCTGTGAATAGATTTCCCGAAAATATCGATACCCGGCGAATGCTGGCATCGATTTATTGGATGCAGCGGGATTTGGTGCGAGCGGAAAAAGAATTCAACAAAATTCTCGAACTAAATCCTGCCGATGTAGAGTCTCGAAATTTCCTGATCACCATCTACATAGCTCGAAAACAGGATTTGAAAGTTGCTGATCAATATGAAAAAATTATTGAATTGGGATTCGGCAACGAGGAACTATTAATTAAAGCCGGCGATATTTATTTGAATAATCAATTGTTCTCTAAATCCGAACAGTTATTCAAAATCTTGCTGAACGAATATCCTGATGATGAGCGCTCCTTTTTAGCAATGGCAAAACTGTCATTAGCGCGGGGAGATACTACACTTGCCAAACAGTGGTACCGAAAAGGAATCGAAACCAACATAGATTTTCAAACATGCGTTGAAGAGCTGCGCGATATTTATATCACTCAGAAAAATTGGGACGCGGCGATTGTGCTGCTCAAGCAGGTAATTGAAAAGGATGAATCTAAAATTGAAAATTATTTACGCTTGGGAGAATTGTATTATCAACAGCAGGATACTTCCGCAGCGTTGGTCCAATTTTTAAGGACGGTGGAATTATTCCCGGAAGACTTCCGGGGATACTTCAGCCTTGGACGCGTCTATTTTCAACAAGCTGAATGGACTGCTGCTGAGCATTATCTAAAAAAATCGATTGCATTGAACCAGCGCTTTGAATTTGGCTGGATATGGCTTGGTTTCGTATATGTGCGCGCCAACCGGCTCCAGGATGCAGAGGATCATTACCGTAAAGCGGTTGAATTATTTCCCAACACCAGCCGGCTGCACTATTTTATGGGATCGATCCTTCACCAGCAGAAAAAAAGCGAGGAAGCGATCCAATATCTGGCAAAATCACTGGAGCTTGACCAGGAAAATGTTGATGCCATGGGCGCGCTGGCGATGATCTATGATGACAAGAAAATTTATCACAAATCAGATTCGCTCTATCAAGAGGCGCTCAAAATCGAACCGGACGACCCGCTGTTGTTGAACAATTACAGCTACAGCCTGTCGGTGCGAGGAATCAATCTCGAGGAGGCAATGGAAATGTCGCAACGGGCGGTGGCAGCGGATTCCACCAATGGCGCCTATTTGGATACCCTGGGCTGGATCTATTTCAAGATGGGCGATTATCAAACCGCACGGAAATACATTTCCCGCGCAGCCGAGGTCAGGGACAATTCCGCGGAAGTGTGGGAACATCTGGGTGATGTCTACGAAAAGCTGGGTGATTTGGAATCGGCGAAAATCTACTGGAAAAAGTCGTTGGAATTGGATTCAAGCCGGTCATGGTTGTTGAAAAAAATGAACGAAGATGAATTTTAAACGAAAAGAACAACCGGATGAAAAAAAAGTCAATCCAAATCACGACGATTTTTGTTTTATGTGTTTTGTTAATTACCGGATGCGCGGGACTTTTTAAAAAGCCGACGCTAAGTCCGGACGCAATCTCTCCCGGATTTCTTCGTCATCGGGTGGAACAAAATTATCTGAGATTCCATTCCGCCAAAGCCAAAGCCAGAATTAGCCTCGAGTCACCACAGATGAATTTTATGGCGAATTCTTCGATCGTCATTAGGTCCCCTGATTCATTATTGGTCAAATTGAGCGCAGCATTTGGACTGGGGATCGGTTCGTTGTTCTTTAATAAAGAACAGTTTGTTGTTCACAATTCCTTTGAAAATATTGTTTACATTGCTCACCCGGATAGCGTGGATTTGCGTCATTTTCTGGTTATCGATTTTAACTTTTATGACATGATTCAGGCATTTTCTGGTATTCATCTGATCAAAACACACGATCGGGATTCGTTATCAATTGACCACAATCAGTACTTATTAATCGGACAAAAGGGTGAGCAAGTGCGAAAATATTGGATTGATCCGAAAAATTTTGTCGTTACCGAACATCAGCAGCTCGATAAACAGGGAAGGCTGTTGTTGCACTTCCAATATTCACAATTCACAAAATACGGACGGGTGGTTCTGCCAAAGACGATTCGCATCTCGCAGCCCGACAAAAAAACGCGGATCACCATCGCTTTTTCAAGAATTGACGTTAATGTGCCGGTAAACCATCAGGATTTCGAGTTGAAAATTCCACAGAATGCGCAACTAATCATTCTCTAAGCACAAAGAATTCAGGAGGCCATTTTATCAGTGGAGGAAAATTTATTAGCTGACAACAATAATGATCGCGTCGCACTCTCCATTCTGATTCCATTGTACAATGAAAAGGAATCCTTGTCGGAACTCTACCAAAATATTATTGCGTCATTGACCGATTTTGACGGCGAGTTCGAAATTGTGTTCGTTGATGACGGATCTGGCGACGGTTCTTTCGACATTCTGGAAAGCCTGCATCGTACAGACCGGCGAGTTCGGGTAATTCAATTCCGGAAAAATTACGGCAAATCCGCCGCGCTGGACAGTGGATTCAAACTGGTGCGCGGTGATATTGTGGTCACGATGGACGCTGATTTGCAGGACGACCCTAATGAAATTCCACAACTGGTTGCAAAAATCAACCAGGGCTATGATCTGATCTCCGGCTGGAAAAAGAAACGTTACGATCCGTTCATCAAACGCCAAACATCTAAAATCTACAACCTGGTCACCAGTATCATTGCAGGAGTCCGGCTGCATGATTTCAATTGCGGGCTAAAAGCCTACCGCCGCGATGTGATCAAGGAAGCGGAAATTTACGGACAGCTCCATCGGTTTATTCCGGTGCTGGCTCACTGGAAGGGATTTAGAGTCGGCGAAATGGTAGTCAAACATCATCCGCGGAAATTCGGTCGAACCAAGTTCGGGTCATTTCGGTTTATTGCCGGTATGCTCGATCTGTTTACCGTGGTTTTTCTCAATAAGTTTAAAAAGCGACCTTTGCACCTGTTCGGCAGTATTGGATTGGTGATGACAATCGTCGGCATGCTGTTGAACGGCTATCTCGGTTACCAGCGAATTTTTTCGCAACAATATTTGAGCAATCGACCATTGCTGTTTTTAGCGGTGCTGTTGGTCATCGTCGGAATTCAGTTCATCTCACTTGGCCTGCTCGGCGAAATGATCACTGAAACCCAGAAGCGTAAGAATGATTATTCGGTGAAAAATATTCTGAGCTGATCATTTATTTAATTTTTAAAAAATACAGTAACGACTCCTCCACAGGTGTTTTTGAAGCCACTGAAATGGATATAAAGACATCACGATAAATCTTGGCGCTGATTCAAAGACCAATGCTTTGAACTAACACTATGCTTAAGCAGCGTTACTGAATTGTTATTTCTTCATTTTTCCAGTTTTCCACTTTGGCAGATTTTTTCCAATACATCTGAATACTTTTATGATACCGATTTATGTAAAAAACTTAATCGAAACTTCTGAAAGCCTGTTAAAGGAATAGCATGAAAATAGTCATTATCGGCGCATCCTATCCGATGCGCGGCGGTATTGCCCATTTTGTGGCGCAGTTGTACAAAAAATTGGCGCAGCGCGGCCATGACGTGAAGGTCATTTCTTTCAAGCGTCAATACCCGTCATTTTTTTTTCCAGGGAAAACACAGCAGGATACCAGCCAGCAGATCGAACCCATTCCTGGCAAGCCATTGTTGGATTCCATCGGCCCATTAAGCTGGCTGCGCACCTTTCTTGAAATTTACCGCGAAAACCCACATTTGGTAATTTTCAAATACTGGATGCCTTTTTTTGCGCCCGGCTATGCTGCCGTTGCATTTTTAATTCGACTTTTTTTGAAAACAAAAATCCTTTTCATCTGCCACAACATCGTCCCCCATGAGAGCAATCCGCTGGATAAATTATTCACCAGGATCGGATTGTGGAACGTTCATTATTTTATTGTGATGTCGGATACGGTAAAAAATGCGCTGTTGAATTTCAGACCTGGCGCACGCTTCCGTGAAACTCCGCATCCGATTTATAACTATTTCCGCAATGATTATACCCGGGCTTCGGCTCGCAAAGCTTTGAAATTGGAAGCTGAAGCTCCGGTCGTCCTGTTTTTTGGCTATATTCGCCAATATAAAGGACTGCATGTTTTGTTAGCAGCTATGCCCCAGGTGCTAAAAACAATTTCGGTTAAACTGCTGGTCGCTGGCGAATTTTACGATCCCAAAGATAAGTACGATAAATTAATCAAAGAATTGGGCATTGGCGATTCAGTACTGATTTTCGATGAATATATTCCCAATGAAAAAGTGGGAATCTATTACAGCGCGGCAGATGTGGTAGTTTTACCGTACATTTCAGCCACCCAGAGCGGTATTATTCAAATCGCCTACCACTATAATAAACCGGTCATCACCACCGATGTTGGCGGTTTGCCGGAAGTTGTTGACGAAGGAAAAACCGGTTTCATAGTTCCGTCGGAAATTCCGGACGCACTGGCAGAGGCGATCATTCGATTTTTCAAAAAGCAACGCTACATCGATTTTGCAGCCAATGTGAAAGTTTACAAACAGCGTTTTTCCTGGGACAACTTTGCAAAACAAATTGAGAGCTTTGAAAATTAAATGATGTCTATCAGAAAACGTAGCACAAAATTTCAGCTTATGAGAAAAAACGGGTTTAACTACCATAAATGCGCGAAGCTGTATCAAAAGCGATGAATTCGATAAAACCACAAAATTGTCAAGGTTTTACCAAAGATCTCAACTATTTTATTTATTATAAAGTTAATCTCTAAGCTAATTGAAAAATCTACGTATCCTCCTATGT
>DSAU01000572.1 GCA_011046315.1 bacterium | reverse complement strand
GCTTGACAATCTGTCCAGAATGCGGATCAGATCTAATTGACGAAAACTGCACAATTTTATTGTGTGTCAGATCAGACTCTGATGAAGAATATTTCATGACCAACCTTTCGGGCAGTCATTTTTGTGCTAAATGTCCCGTTGTTGTTTTTGATCGTGCAAAAGTTGAGAGCGCAATCGAAGCAGTTATGAGAGGAAAAAATAAAAGATATCTGATTGCTGGCATTGTTGATTTGGATGCAATTCCGGAAGAAAAAAAACATCTTGAAATTGGATGTGATGAAAATCCATTGCCATTAGTTAAATTTTTACCCAGCTTAAAGAAGGTCCCCTAATTAACGAGTATCTGTCCGAAAATAGCTCTTTACATTGTCATTGCGAGGCACGGAGTGCCGAAGCAATCTCTTGATAATAAAAGGATTGCTTCTCCCGCTGAAGCGTGATCGCATTGATAGTATAGGGTGAATGAATGTCATTTCGGATGGACACTAATTAACGAATAAGAAGCTGGAGCGGAACGACCCCCTGTTATTGCGGAAGTGGAAAGAAATTTAAAAAACGTTGCGGGAGTTGACTGATCTGTTGAACTTAAAAGACTCTGCTGAAATATTTTTTCCATTAGCCAACACACGTAAACAGAGTTGGCTGATTGCAGGGTAAAACAATTATCTTACGTCAATACTCAATCCATGTCGTTATTTATTTTTTTTAAAAGAAATAGCTGAGCCCGATACTGGCATCAGTGCCGGCGAGAGAGGTTCCCCCTTGAACATCCCCGTAATAGAATATCAATCGCGGCGAGATTGCAAAATTTTTGTTGATTTGAATTTCAGGTTTGACTCCAACTCCAAAGATATTCATCGCCGGCAACAGAGCGCTTTTGCTGAAGGTGCGTATTTCGCCTTGAACGGTGAGCGCCAAGCCGGGACTGAAGCTGAGTTTAAATGACCCGATTCCCTCGAACTGGTTGGGTGTTGTCTTCTCCGATTCCAGCTGAAAAATACCACCGATGTAATAGCTGTTTTTTCCCGGGCTGCGAAAGCGGCTGATGATGCGCAGTTCATTTTGTCCGATTAGCGATCGTAATTGTCCGCTGATAGTTAGTCTGTCCCCGGCTTCGAAGACTGTCAGATTACCCATTTTATCCTGATTGTAAAATGTATAAATAACATCAGCAGCAAAAGTCGTCGCTGGTGAAAACTGGAAGTCAAATCCTGCAGTGATCAAAATTTCGTCACCGGGTTTATAGCTATCTACCATGTTTTCGACCGGTTTGAAATCACCTTTGTATTGATAGGTCACACCGAACCCCACCGCTATTTTGTCATTCAGTGGCGCTGCCCAACTGAGTCCGGGCGAAAGGTTCAAACCCTGGCCGAAGCCCGGAACTTTGAAATTGTAAAAACTATAACTGATCTGAGACGAGGTGCGAAATTCTTGTTCGTTAAATTCTTTTTTTCCGCTGGGCAGATTGACGCCAAGGGACAGCACCAGATTAGCGTTAACGAGATGGTGACTCAATTGCAGTTGGGAGTCGGTAAAGCCGCTCATTTTATCCACATCGCCGGCGATTTGTGCTTGATTGCCGGTCAGCGACAAACTTGTTGTTCTGTTGATCGGATAGTATGCCGCTAACGACAATGAGGTTTCGTGGATATTAAACCTGCTATTGGTTGACCAGCTCTGAAAAGTTGGGCTGAAATGGATATAGGCTTTTTGACTGATAATGTAGCCGTTATTTTGGGCAAAAAGCGCGGTAACGCTGGCGATCAAAACTAAGTAACTGAAAATATTTTTCTTCATTACAACTTCCCTTATCATTTTAATAAAAAACAACCGAAAAATCTATTTGAGAAAATTCATTCATATTTTTCCCCATTAAAGCGGTAACTTTTTTGACTCTCCTCAAAAGTGCTATCTGACCAGCAGAAGTTTCTTTGTGTCGGAAAAGCTTCCGGCTTGCAATCGGTACAAATAAACACCGCTGGCAACCGATCGCGATCCGTCATTTAATCCGTCCCAGGTAATGGAATGAGAGCCGGTGGACTGAACTTCATTCACCAGTGTCCGAACTTTTTCACCGAGCAGGTTGAATATCTCCAGGTTAACCGTTGAACGCTTGCCAATTTGATATTGAATCACGGTGGCGGCATTGAAAGGGTTGGGATAGTTTTGTTTCAGCCGATATTCAACCGGTTGCAGCGGAATGTCTTCGCTGTGATTTTGGGCAAATTTTTCATCGCCGATAATCAACTTCAACCGGCGAACCGGAATATCTTTTGTCATTTCAACCACAAATTGATGATTACGCATTTGTATCGGAGTGGTGAAATCCTGATCCAAAATATAAATACTAAAACCCTCTGGTAGTTGTCCTGATTCAATGATGCGAAAATCAACCGGTTTTTCAATTATTTTATCCATTGAAATTTCGATTTCCCAATGATGACCACTCTCCGGAATGGATTTATAATTTGCTGCGAACCGCTCCCCATTTTCAATGATGGAAACGCACAGATATTCGCCGATGGGAGGCGCTTCCAAAAAATCCATTTTATCCCTGCCATCAACTGCCTGCCGCGAAAAACCGAGAAAGTTTTCCGTGTCAATAAGTTTTGTATCTCTCATCTGGGCGCTTAATTGCAGTCCATAGCCGTTTTCTCCGGCAAGTTCAAATTTTGTTTTTGGTTTGCCCAGTGGTGTCTCCACAACCGCTTCGACCGGAGGAATGGAAATAGCGACTGGCTCCTGAGACGTATTATAAACAAAATAGCCTTCCCATGGATACATGATGGTCTGTTCGTAAAGATATTGCGTACCGTCATAATAAACCGGCATTTCCAAAAGTTCAGTGTTAGCAATCGTATCCACCGAAACTGCAAATGCGAACGGATTGGCAACCTGATTCCAGCCGGGTTGCAGGGTGGTAGTTAGAGGTTGCGCGGAACTGATCGAAAACCCATTTTCAACATCAAACGTAGCGCCACTTCTGGTAACCAACCAGAATGAGTTACCCGGAGTCAACATCGAATCAATCGCCGGAAACTCAAAAAAACCGGTTGAATCTTCGTGGGTTTGATAGCGAAATACCCTCCATTGTTTGATGTCATATTCACCATAATCATCACCCAGCACACCCAATATTGACGGGTCTTCCAGATACAACGGCACTGAAATCATTTTGTATTTTAAGGGAGAAAGCTGTAATGGCGCTTGTTGGCGCTGAACCGCAACCCGAATGCTCGCCGGGTTGGTATCCGGATTCAGTTCGGGATAGGTGACAACAGTAGCCCCATCGGAGAGATAGATGTAATATTCAATACCGCGATAGGACACAGAATCCTGGGGGATGCTAAAATTGAGCGAATCGCCTTCTGATGTTTCGAGATCGATGTAGCGCCAGTTTCGTTCTCCGCCATGGCGGTAGTATAACCGGCGAATGGTTGGCTGGAAGTCCTCCGGGATTGCGACGGCAATATTCAAGTCCCTGCCCAATGCGGCAGATGTGTCCGGTTTTACGTTTATGGTGTAACTTGTTTGCAACGTTGAATTAATGGAACGGAACACTCCGCCAAACGCTCCGGCGTACAAATATCCTTGTTGATCGATAAAAAGTGACCATATTTTTTGGTTGGTCAATCCGGAATTAAAAGGCGTCCAAAGCTCACCATTATTGGTTGAGCGGTAAACGCCATTATTAATCGCGCCAGCAAACAGTACCTCATTGGAATTGACCGCCAGCGAGGTGATTCCGGTTTGCGGTAAACCGCTGCTGACAGGTTCCCAACTGTTCCCGCTGTTTTGGGAGCGATAAATACCTCCCAGAAAAACGTTGTTTTCCCTATCGATGGTTCCGGCAAACAGCTCATTGCGGGAGTTGACCACCAGCGCGTAAACGTCTTCATTTGGAAGTCCTTCAGCGGAATTTGACCAGCTTTCACCGTCATTTTCCGAGCGAAACAAACCGCCTTTTTCAGCTCCGAGAAAAATCACACCGCTGTTATCAATAGTAAGGCAGTGGACAGTTATTGAATCGGGTAAGCCGTTACTTACATTTAACCACGATTCGCCGTTGTCTGTTGATCGAATAACACCCCTTTCATATAATCCAACAAACAGTTTCCCATCAGATTTCATGGCAAGGGCGTTTATCTCAAAATCTTCTTGATTTTCAGGCAGTAATTGTAGCCAGTTGGCGCCATCATCAGTGGATTTGTACAATCCGGTATAGCCGCCAATATAAATATTATCGTCGTTATCTATTAAAACACGGCTTCCCCATGTATTATTAAACTGCATAATTTTAACCCAGCCTTCCCCCTGATTGTCAGTGTAAGCTGGAAGCAGTCCATAAGAGGCCATATATATTCTGCCGTCGCTGGTATTGTCAAAAGATGCTGCCACATAAGCTGCCAGATTATCGGTAAATTCTTGCCAATTTGTGTCCCGATTCTCCGACCTGTAAATAGCGTGCGACGTCGAGAAGTAAATTATGTTGTTACTATCAACTGTTAGCTGGGACGATTCTTCACCGACACCGCTGAAAAGTTCCTGCCATGAACCTTCAGCTCCGGTTGAACCTTTGACAACAAAGTTGTTTCCTTCAATGTAGTATTCCCGGTATGCGTAAAAGACATTGCCAGTTGAATCGAATACGATCGCATGAAATTGACCGAAATTTGTTAAGCTGTCGATTCTTGCCCAGGTTACGCCATCATCGATTGAACGAAAAAGTTCACCGTTCCAGGTTCCGGCGTAAAAATGGTTTTCACTGTTTAAGGCGAAGAGGCTAATTCCGTAGGGATAAATTTCGGAGGGTGCAGGAGTTGGTTCAGAAGTCCAGGTTTCGCCACCATCGAGAGAACGATGCAAGCCGTGATAACCGGCAGCAATAATTTCATTGTCGGTTTTGGCAACCAGCGTCGTGAATTCTAACGTGTCGCCAAGACTGATAATCTCCCAATTATCGCCATTGTCCAGGGTGCGAAGTATCCCTTTAAAATAAACGGGTTCGTAGCTGGCGATTAATGCGTAAAAAGCGCCGTCGCTGCCGACCGTTGTTGACTCAATTTCATAAGACGGATCCAGGCTATATTTTCTGTACCAATTGTCGCCATAATCACTGGAGATATAGAAAAATGTGCTATCATATTCATCATCATCAAACAAATCTTGGGCAATTGCATAAATGTTGCCCTGTTTAGTGATCTGAAGCGATTCAACCCCGATAAAATCATCCGTTCCCAGTACGTGCTCCCAGCCAATGCTGGTGGCAGAAGAACGCCAGATTCCGGTAAAATTACCACAAAAAACCGAACCTTCGGGGCTGGCAGCGATTGTGTTTGCGCCCCCGCCGTACAACGGTAATTTAGTCCAATAGTCTTGTGCGGCGACAGGAATCGTTAGCAATAAAAGCAACAGAGTCAGAAACCATTTCGATGGGTGAACCGGAAGCTGTTGCTGTTGAATGTATTTTGTATTCATATTGAGACCTCATCCAGAGATGCTGATTTTCATTGATTATCTTTTCATTATCGACGAATTGGTAATGCTGGCGGCAACGGCAGGTCACCCAATATTTCAGCTCCTGACTGACTGGCTTCCTGCGCTGATTCACGACTGTCCTGACCGGGCACGAAAATTGTTCCGATGTTGGTGGTAATATTATTCAGCCGATTGCTCACCAGATTGGTCGTCGTTGTGGTAGTTGTTTTCGTTGTCGGCTGTGATGGAGAGGAAGGTTGGGCAGTCGGGCTATATTTGATGTCCGCGCTGATATCGGCAGCATAAAGCACCTCTGCCTCCTGCTGTTTTTGATTTGCCTGACTGAAGTTGGGATCCAACTCCACCGCTTGTTGGAAAAATTTAGCAGCCTGCTGGAAATCACCCCGATCTTCCATCTCCAGCCCCTGACAATATGCCATGAACGCTTGAATATTTTTTGTCGGAATTCGCTGAATTTTCATCCGCTCCTCCGGCGTTAATTGAATGCCCAACTGGTCAATGATTGAAAATACCATGTCTTTTTCCAGGAGAAACAGATTGTTCAACACATCGCTCTGACTGGAAAGCGGTGGAAATTCATTTTTTACCACGTCCCAGAAGCCGGCAGCTAATTCGATCTGATCCTTTTTGGGGATGTCATAATTACCGTGGATAATTTTTCCGGCGCGCAACAATTTTCCCATCTTTGGCATTGTCGATTCATCAACCATTCCGCTCTGTCCCAATGCCATTTCATCAATAAGCGCCTGCATGCGAATCCGTTCGATCAGCGTTAAACCTTTTACCTGAGCCAAATCAGTGATCATCATCTCACTGATTCCTTTTCCGAGATAGGCATATTTTTCAGCGTCTCCTTGATAGTTTAATGGAAATACGGCGATGGTTTTTGGTGATGGAGGCTCTCCCGAAAGAGTTGCTTCCTGTGCTGCAAGCTGCTGCATCTCCTGACGAATGAGCTGACGATTGAGCAGCATATAGCGACCCGCCATCTGACTCCGGTATGGCGAAAGATGCGAAACCGTGTTGAACTTTCTATAAACTTGCAACGCGATTTTCAGTCGGTTCTGTTTTTCCAGGGTGAGACCCAGATACATCAACGTTTTGGGATCTTTGGTGTCCATTTTATAGGATCTGGTCAAAAATTTTTGCGCTAGCGGATATTTCCCGGTTTCATAACAAATGACGCCGATTTCCCGGTATGCTTCTGTATCCTGATGATTCTGTTTCAATCGCTGCTGATATTTCTGAATGGCGCTGCTGTATTGATCCGCGCTGCGAGTGGGCGGAGATGACGACATGCTGGCGCAGTTTAGCCAAATCAAAATCATCGGCAGCGCAATCAGGAACATTAATTTTTCACGCTTGATCAAGATGCTCTCCTTAAAAATTGTGTGATTAATAAAATCCAAATCGCTTCATTTTGAAACAACCAAATTCTCTATTTGTAAATAAACCCGCTGATTGATTTGAAGTTAATGGTTTATAGGCTGGGTAAGCTACAATAATTATTGATGATAGGTCGAATTTTTAAAAACCTTCCATTAACCCAAAGCTATTTGTGCAAAACTCATGCCGCATCTAATGGTTAGCTTTTTGAAAAGTTTTTTCAACGAAACGGAGTGCGGTGGCGTCTTTATGCACCACATTTAATCAAATAAAAACTGTGGGCTCCTTCCGCCTTCTAAAACTGGGGTATTACCTTTGGCAACATATTTTTCTTGAAATTAACCGAAAAAACTGTTATTATACAAATGTCATTTTTACAATCAAAATGGAGAGAAAAGAATGAGCGACAACATTATGGGTCAATTTCAGAAAGAGCGTGAGCGGTTGAATGAAATTGTGATGAAATACGCCGGATTGGAAATGAAACGGTTCTGGAGCCTGGACGGACAGGTGTACCGTGATGGCGCGATTCCGGTGAAATATAAGGAGCTGCTGGGATTAACCACATCGCTGGTGCTGCGCTGCGATGACTGCGTCAAGTATCACATCGGCAGATGTTTTGATGAAAATGTAACCAGCGAGGAGTTAGAAGAAGCGCTTGCTATTGCGCTTATTGTCGGCGGCTCTATCACTATTCCACATCTGCGAAGAGCGTTTGAAGCATGGGATCAATTGCAAAAGCAGCGAGAATAAATACTGCAAACCATTCATTGGCGCGGGGTTGAAGGTGGATAATTTGAGAAAAATTTATTCTGATTTACACCAGTTGCAGAGGCGCATAAAAAAGCCACTGTCGAAATAACTATTCTTTTTAATTGGGCATTAACCGGTGCTCAACTGCTACAAACAAGGCTGCATTTTTTGCTGGAAAGTTGCCCTTGAAATCGTTTGGTTATCGGAACACTTAAAGCTACACCATTCCGGTAAAACACAAAAGATCCCTTGAAACTTAATCCGACATCCCAACGTTAATTAGGGGTGAAATTATCGCATTGATATCTAAAAATCTAAAATGAGGTAATTATGGATGCAAAACATCAACGGCTGATATTTGGGATTTTGATCATCGTTGCAGGCTTGTTGCTGGTGTTGAATAATTTAAAGCTGTTTGCCATTTCACCCAGTTTTTATTGGGGTATAATGCTTGTTATCTTTGGTTTGATTTTTTTCCGGATACATCAGCAACTGCCGCGGCGTAAAACCACATTAATTTTTGCAATCGCTTTTTTCATCATCGGCGTCTGGATGATCCTGGACTCACTTTTCTATTTGCCCGATGACATTCTTGGCGCTCTATTGTTGTGGTCGTTAGGGGCTGTTTTTATTTCAGCTTTTATTCGCGACAATACGCGCTGGGGCTGGGTCATTCCCGGTGGGATCTGCCTGACCCTGGGAACCATGGTTGTGATTGATGCCTTTGGTTTGTTGGAAAATCGATTTCTGGGATTCATTTTCTTGATGGGGGTTGGATTAACTTTCTGGTTTCTCTATTTGATCCGCGACGAGCAAAACAAATTGAGTTGGGCGGGAATTGTCGGAGCAATCATTGTGATTCTATCTTTTTATGTGCTGAGCACCGAATGGAACAGCCCGATTTCTGATGTGATGTTTCCGCTCTCATTGATTTTTTTCGGAGCGATTCTTGTCATTCGGGGGGTACAAAAAAAATAATGGAATTGAACGCTTACGAACTCATCAAATTAAAAAAAAGGAGTCTGTTATAGTAACAGACTCCATCGGTTTTTTACTAGCTCTAAAAAAAATCTTGTTGTCTATTTTCCGCCGTTTTTCAGTCTGATATGGAAGCTGGTGTTTTCATCGCTTTCAATAATAAAATATCTGAACGTGTTTTTCAAACTGTTCAAAATTTGTTTTATCCCGGTAATAATCGTCAATGTTTTTCTTCTGAACTTTGATGATGCTTTTTGAATAGGGCTTTCCGGGAATGGCGCTTTTATAATTGACAGCCAGCTCGATCCAATCATCGGGTCGAAGGTTTTTCAGCGTGTGACCATAATTCGAAATTGCGGAAATGATTTTGCGCTCAAAATTTTTTACATCCTGTTCGCTTGCTTTTGGATCGTCTCCTTCTTTGGTTTTAAAGGACAACTGGCCTCGTAGTGTTTGTTCGCCGACAAAAAAGCGATAATAATCTCCGACCCCCCAATTGATATTTGTGATAAAAACCACGCCATGTCCTTCAAATCGAATCCCTTTGACATCGCCTATAAGAGAAAATTTTTTCGACATATTGGGATGCTCCAACGATGTTTTGATCACATTGCCCAAAATTGAAATATCTTCCTCGGGCGCAGCCATCTGTCTGAATTTTATTTTATCCGAAAAGCTCTTATCCGAAAGCTGTCCTCGCCGCTTTTTCAAAAGATCTGAATTTTCAACGGTGGCAATCAATTGAGAGGGAAATTTTGATCGGAATTTGAGCTGGCCCAAAGATGATCCATTAAAATCCACCACCACGCTTACTCTGTCATCTTTTTTCAGGTTGCGCAGCGAAGAAGTGTAGGCGCTCAAAAAATGAGTGATCTTTTTCTTTAATTCATCGATGGTATTGTCGTCGCTGGATTTTTGATCAACTTTTTTTCCAACCTTTTCCATTTCTTCAAATATCACCTGGTTACCTTTAGTTGACTGGCGAAGCTTCTCTATTAAAATCTGAGTAGCAACTGGTTCCCCAAATGAATGAGAATAGGTTACGTTGAAAACTACACCGTAATCCATCAGATAAAATCCCTTTGCGTTTTGGTGATAAAGAAACAAAGGGGCTGCGGTTTTGGAGTAGAGTAATTTATCCAGTACGGTTTCCATAATTTCAATGTCGGTGAGCAGTTCCGGGCTGATCTTCAAATTTTGAGCATTGCTGCTAAATATCAATCCGTTTAATAATATCAATATCCAAAATTGTTTAATTATTTTTCCTTTCATGGCAAGACCTCGCTTGGTTACTTCAAAATACATGATAACTTTTATTTCCAATCTTCGCCGATTTATTTTTGTGATGAGATGTAGCGCATCAACTCGTTTAAAGAATTGTCGGTTCTCTGCAACTGTTTGCTGGTAGTTCGCTCGATGCCGATCAGTCCGGCGCCGATTAATTCCCAATCCTGCATCCGCTGTTGCTCCAATTCTTTGTTAAATTGCGCCAATGTCATTGCCCATTCCTGGCGCTGTCGGGCTTCGCTTTGTTCGATCAGCGTTTTAGTGAGATAGTAATTTTCCTGCTGCAATTTTTCAATCAATTGTCGGGTTTGAGCGTCGGCAAGCTCAGTAGTTTGTTGTTCAGTTGATTTTGGAAAAAGCGCAATTCGCATCCGGAAGCTACCCTGCTGATAAGAAACTTCAGTGTTGCCGATTGCCAGCAGCAGAAAAATCACGGCCACAGCGTATGCCAGTCCCAATCCGAATTTCTTGGAAGTTTGGCGCCAGCTCTGCCATCGCTGTTTCATGTTTTGTGACCAGGAAATTTTCTCCGTAACCATGGTCAGTTTGAAGTCGGGCGCTTCATCCTCCCATTTTTGGAGAAAGCGGGATGTTTTCCGCAGCGAAGCCAATTCGTTCCTACATTTTTCACATTGATTCAGGTGTGACTGCAATGTTTGATTATCGGCTTCGGAAATTTCATCATAAAGAAAGTCTATCAGTAAAGGATGCACTTGATCACATTTCATAATTTAGCACCTCCTGAGTAATTTGCCATTTCTCAAATATTTTTCTGAGTCCATTTAATCCATAATACATTCTTGATTTCACAGTATTGAGCGGTTCGCCGAGCGCCTCGGCGATTTCTTTGAATTTTAACCCCTGATACTCCTTCATAATTATCACCACCCGCTGTTCCTCGGGAATCTGCTGCAAAGCCTGTTGAATAATCTGACCGATCTGTTTTTGGTTAATCGCAGCGTCTGGTTGATGATTGATGTTTTCAATTAGTTCGTTCGGCATCAAATGACCATTCTCACTATTCTCCTGCAGCGAATCGATGGAAATAAAATCCCGATTTGTTAGTTTTTTGATTTCATCCTTGCAAAGGTTAGCGGCAATCTGGTAAATCCAGGGGGAAAACCGCTGCGCCTCGCGTAGTTTGCGGATGTTTTTATACACACGGATAAATGTCTTTTGGGAGATTTCTTGTGCCTGTTCTTTATCTCCCAGATAACGCAGGGCAAAATTAAAAATTGGTTTTTCCCAGCGCCATACCAAAGTATTAAATTGAGCATCATCGCCCTGAATAATCCGGGTTACCAGTTCTTGATCGGTCATTAATTCCCCAATTGCAATTTCTCAAATAAAGAATGCTAATTGTTAGACTATTATGGGACTGGAAAAGTTTTATTCTAAGGCTAGATTTTGTTGGTGCTGCGGTTATTCAATCGGATGTTATATGGCTTATTTTGGGATCAATGGGCAGAACAATTCCTGCGCGGCGATCAATTCTCATTTTATAAATTTATGTAGCTATTCAGCATTGCCTGTCTGATTTTAAAAGTACTTTTTAAATGGCAGAATAATTAAAGAAACAGAAAACTAAATTCTCGCTTACTGAAATAGTGATTATGCAATTGCTAACACATTATGTACCTGTTTGCTGATAAATTGGAATTATCAAAACCAATGTAAGCTAATTAGTGTCTGTCTGTAAATTGATGGAAACCGTTGAAACGGTTTTATCAAATTTGCTGTTGTTTTAAAGACACCACCTTAAAACGTGGTGTTAATTCAATGATATTTTTGAATTAACACCCCAATTTATTGGGG
>DSAU01000437.1 GCA_011046315.1 bacterium | reverse complement strand
GTTATATTGTGTTGAAGCATAGAGAACCTCCTATAATATTTTTATCGAATCCAAATAAATATACAATTGGTTTCCTTATGCTTCAACTGATTTTTTGACAATTTCTAATTGCGGATAACGCTAACTGCGGGGTTTATGGGTGATACGCGTAATAAGACGGGCTAAAACTTAATCCAAACCCGAAAACTTGTAGCTTTTATTTTGAGTAGATAGTTATATTTAAATTATTGAAAATTTATTACAAGCTGTGGTCATTTTTTATTTATCACCTTTAGACGGGGTTTAGAAACCAGAATATGAGTAGAGAATTTGAGGACTATTTGAGAGATATTTTGGACGCCATGGAAAAGGCACAAGAGTTCGTTGAAAACCTCTCATATGAGGAATTCGCCGACGATGATAAAACTGTCTTTGCCGTCGTCAGAGCCTTAGAAATTATTGGAGAAGCAACAAAAAATATCCCAAATAGTATTCGTAAAGAACATCCTGAGGTTTCTTGGAAAGATATGGCAGGAATGAGAGATATACTGATTCATGATTATTTTGGTGCAGATATAGAAACAGTGTGGTTGACAGTTACCGAAAGGATCTCCGAAGTGAAGCCCTTGATTCAAAAAATGTTGGAGAAATCATGACAAACTTAGAAGATTTGAGAAAAATTCTACAAGCTCACAGGGAAGAACTAAACAGAAAATATGGTGTAACCGAGATCGGTATTTTTGGCTCTTTTGTGAAGAATCAACAGAATGACACGAGTGATGTTGACATACTGGTTGAATTTAATAAAGCGATAGACTTGTTAACCTTTGTCAATTTAAAAAACTATCTATCTGACTTGCTAAAGGCCAACGTGGACCTGGTCATGAAAAAAGCCCTAAAACCGAAAATTGGTCAGAGGATATTACAAGAGGTCGTGGATATTTAGAAAATTTTAAAGATATTTTTCAAAGAATCTTTCCCTGTAATTATCCGAAGAAAGTATTTGCTCTGTCAAAAAATTGATACCGCCACTCCTTATTTAAGTCGTTGTAAAAGTAACGGTAAGTAATATAATAACAGGAACGTATAACAATTCATTCACCCGACAAAAGGGCGGCTGTTCTCTGGGTATGTTCAGCGCTTTCTTCACGCTTTTGGGGAGCTTTTGAGTTCAGTGCACTCAAGCCCTTTTGTGGGTGATGATCGTATTGACAGAAACCGCTCCACGGTAGTTATGTCCGGTTCTTTGACAGTTGATCAAATTGTTTAACGACAGTAGAGAGATATTGCATTTTGAGTAAGATAGTGATACCTTCTTATCGAACCATAACCATAGGAGGTATCATTATGAAATCATTACTTGAAAAGATGCAACAGGATCTGGTCATTCAGAATTACAATCCCCGCACCATCGAGCTGGATAAATGGCATGTCAAAGCCTTTTTGAGTCATCAGGCCAAAGCGGCAGAACTCATCACCGCGGATGATATTCGGGATTATCTGTTTCATGTGAAAACGAACAAGCACTATGCGGGATTGCCAGAGCAGGTTATCACCAGGAAAGATGACAGCCGGGAAATATTTTTTCATTTTGGTAAACCGCAACACATGTTGCGCTATTTGGGTCGCTATACGCATCGGGTGGCGATTTCCAATATGCGAGGTGTGCAAATCAAGGCTATCTGCGATATTGTTGAAGAAAAAGTCAGGCGCATGCAAAGCTGGGTTATCGATGCGGGTTTCCCGGAACCAACCGGTTATTGGTGCGGCGAACTTGATTTCAAAAGAATGTGTCAGCAAGAGGAGCTCGACCTGGTGTTTACAGCCACACCCTGGCGCTGGCATGTGCCGGTGTTTCTCGCTGCCATGGAGAACGGAAAGCATGCAGCCACCGAAGTTCCGGCAGCAGTGACTGTCGACGAATGCTGGCAGCTTGTAGAAGCAGCCGAGAAATACAACAAGCACTGCACATCCCCCAGTTAATCGGACGAACCGATCAGTGGGTGGCAATCGATTCAATTATTACCGATCTGACCGGGATTACCAGCGCGAAAAATATTTTCTCAAGTATTGAAGTGAAGTGCCGCGCGCGAGAAGTTAATTGAAAATGGAACGAATAAATTTTTGATGCGGAATTACCCAAAACCAATACGAAATGTCATTGCAAGCGAAGCAATCTCTTAATTCCTTTCAACCCCAGGGCGAATTTGTCTTTTTATCATCGAAAATGTAAATTGCCAGCCCATTTCACCTGATCGGTATTTTTCTCAATCGAATATCCTGCGCTAATACAAACAACCCCAAAAATCCCAGCGTCACAAAAACTTCCATCAAACCAAAAGTAAAATGATGCGGCATAAGCGAGGGGACAATTAAGACGAATAGATGAAAAAACGATCCGATCAAAATCAACGATGCGACACTGCCAGCCACCCACTGGTTGAGCTTTCCCCGTTTATTCAATAAAATCACCAACGGTGTTATAAACCCAAAAACAATCACCAGCCAACTAATCGTACGCCATGGTTCTTCAAAAAGTCGTAGCTGTAAGAATTCTGTTTCTTCGGGCAGGTTGCCGTACCAGATGATTAAAAATTGTGACCAGAGCAATGACATCCAGAAAATTGCAAATCCAAACACCAATTTTCCCAGATCATGAAAATCATTATCCTGCATAAAATTTTCCGGAAACAAACGCCACCTGCCAAAGACTGCAGTAAATAAGATCATCGCGATCCCGGTGTAAAAGCACGCCGTAAAAAAATGCATACCCATTATCGTACTGTACCAGTGCGGCGAAAGCGACATGATAAAATCATAGGAAATAATTGTATAAACCACTACGTAGGCTAACAATAACACAACAGCCAATGACCGGGGACGCTCATTTTTTTTCTGGTCAGCCATTCGGCGACGATTAACGAAAGCGAAGCTGAGAATTGTAAGCGCTGTCAGACCGATGAAATTTCTGCCAAATAAAAACGGCAGATTCAGATATATTTTTTTTGTCTCGGAAATATTTACTTTTGAAAGCCAGGGAAAAATATAATCTGCACCGAAGATCATAAGCAGCAGCAAGATCAACGAAAATGGCAGAAAAAATACCATGGATTCCGCGACCTGACGCATTCGAGCGCCCCAGGTTGCATTGGTCAATTCCAGGGCAGCGGAGAAAACTGCGCCGGATTGGGCGATACCGGTCCAAAGCAAAAAATTTACCAGGTATATTTGCCACATTCGAGTGGGGTTTGCTGACAGTGCGCCGATCACAGTGAAAAGGCTTCCGAGCAGAATGAATGCCAGCACAATCAAGCGACTGTTTTTTAGGATAAAATTATCCTGATTCATATTTGCCATTCCTTTACTTTATTGAGCACAACAACTGAGATCAATTCAACATCCGGCAATTTACCGGTCGATAGATTTTTCAACCTCCACCTGATCCACGATCAGTTCATCAGCCTCCTGCATCAAATGTTGAAGTTCGGCGGCATGGCTTTCATCGGTTAAAATAATCACCCCAAAAGAATTGTCGGAAAACCGGACATCATAATTCCTCAAATTCTGCCGGGGCAATCTTGCCGAGATCAACAAACCCAGCAGCGTAAAGATGGCACCAAACAAAATAAGCAATTCAAAAGCGATGATAACAAACACCTGAATTGTGACCACAGGCTTGCCTCCGGTAATAATAGGCCATTGAAGTGCGGTATAAACAGGAAACGCAAAACCAATTATCACTCCCAGAATGCCCCCGAAAAAGGTAAACCAGCGAACCCGACTGGGTTTTTGAGGAAACAAGCGTTCCGCTTCGGGAACGGGCATGGGTGAGAATATTTCGATATCAAGTGAATTTTCAGCCGCCAGTTTTTTTAAAGTCTCCACAAAGCGCTCGTAATTATCGAAAACAGCTTTGATGCGTTGTTTGGTTTCAGTCATGTTCACCTCCCCGAACATCATGAAATATCTGCCCCTTGACTTCGCTGATGGCAACCACCGGCGCAAACTTGACGAACAAGAAGAACAACATTAAAAATCCGCCGATCGTTCCGATAAAAACACCCCACTCGATATAAGTCGGCGTGTAATTTTTCCAGGCATAGGGATTATAATCATGTGCCAGTGAGCTTATAATAATCACGAAGCGCTCCAACCACATGCCCACATTAACCAAAAGAGAAATGAGAAAGAGTATTTTGGGATTGCTGCGAATTTTTTTGAAAAAAATGGTCAATGGTAGCAGTGAATTGCAAAAGATCATCAGCCAAAAAAATGGCCCATAAAATCCAAAGGCGCGATTGTAAAAAGTCGCCTGCTCGTAAATGTTGTTTCCGTACCAGGCGATAAAAAATTCAGTCAAATATGAATAGCTAACGATCAATGAGGTTAACAGCATCATCTGAGCGAGCCGGGTAAAATGTTTATCAGTGATTAAATTTTCCAGTTTAAAAATTTTTCGCAGCGGAAATAAAATGGTAATGACCATTGCAGTTCCTGAAAATATAGCTCCGGCGACAAAATAAGGAGCAAAAATGGTGCTGTGCCACCCCGGCAGAATCGACATTGCAAAATCCCAGGAAACGATGCTATGCACCGAAATCACCAGTGGCGTCGCCAATGCTGCGAACAGCAAATAGGCTGTTTCGTAATGATGCCATTGTTTATGCGTACCACGCCACCCCATCGCAAATAAGCCGTAAATTTTCCCCCGAATTCCCTGAAAACGGTCACGCAACACGGCCATATCCGGCATCATTCCCACAATGAAAAACAGGGCGCTGACAGTCATATAGGTTGAAACCGCAAACACGTCCCAATTAAGCGGTGAACGGAAATTCACCCATAACATTCTGGCGTTGGGATAAGGGAACAACCAGTAAGCAAACCAGATTCTACCGACATGAATCAATGGGAAAATACCTGCCATAATTACAGCGAACACGGTCATGGCTTCAGCGATACGATTAATGCTGGTGCGCCACCGAGATCGAAATAAAAATAAAATTGCTGAAATAAGCGTCCCCGAATGTGCGATGCCAACCCAGAACACAAAATTGACCAGATAAATACCCCACGCAACCGGATTATTCATTCCGGCAACTCCGAGCCCTTTAACAATTTGGGTAAAAAGACAATAGAGTCCAAAGATTATCATCCCGCCAAATAGAGCCAGCGCGAGGTAAAAAGGCTTCCCCGGATTTTTCAAAGACTGCAACAGCACCTGATCACTGACCTGATCCGCTGTGAGCGTCGGTGCAAAATAGTTCTCTTTATCCATGTTTGATTCCCTTTAAATAGACCACCGAGGGTTGGGTATTCAACTCTTCGAATACAACATAAGCACGAAAATCATTGATCAATTGGGAGACGCGGCTATTCGGGTCGTTCAGGTCCCCAAAACTGATCGCTTGTGTGGGACAGGATTGGGCACAGGCTGGCATCACCTCTCCATCCTGAACCGTACGTCGCTCAATTTTTGCATCTTCTTTTGCTTTGCGAATTCGATGCACGCAGAAGGTGCATTTTTCCATTACACCTTTAGGGCGATGGTAAATATCAGGATTTAGCTGTCGGTTGGTTGGCGCAACCCAACTGGTCGAAAAATAGTTGAATCGTCTCACTTTATATGGACAATTGTTAGAGCAATAACGCGTCCCCACACATCGATTGTAAACCTGAATATTTAACCCTTCATCGCTATGTACATTAGCGTAAACCGGACAGACCGTTTCGCAGGGTGCGGCTTCGCATTGTTGACACATCATTGGGATGAAGCGCGATCTGCCGTCCAATTCGAAGCGCTCGATTCGAATCCACGCCATCTCCCTTCCCCTTTCACACTGGTCTTTTCCCACTACCGGAACATTGTTTTCAGCATAGCAGGCAGCCACGCAGGCGCCACAGCCGTTACAGGCCGAAAGGTCGATGACCATTGCCCAATCAAAATTTGGATGCTGATGAACCGGATTTATTTGCGGGGCAGGGTGTCTTTTTCTTTCCGCCCCGCTTTTCTGCAGCGCAATCGCTTTTTCGAGCGATATTTGCTGGATTATGTTTCGTGCGCCCTGCTGATAGCTTCCCTGCAGCCGGGCTAATTTGCGCCATTTTCCGGTTGGATTAATCTCAATGGAATCGGCCATCATTACTGCATCTCCGGAGAGCAGATCAAATTTTGCCGGCAGCAATTGCAGCGGGTTGCCGGTTTGCTGAACTGCGTTCGTTCCAAAATGACCAGCTCCGATCTCCATAGCAATGACCTGCGGGTGGACCATATTGGTAATAAGCACCGGTGCTTCAATAGACCGCCCGTCAATGGACAACCGTACGATGTCGCCTTCGCGCAGCCCTAATTTTTCCGATACCTTCGGATGAAGGCGAACCGGTGTATCCCACACCACGTGATGAATGGGCTCTGGAATTTCCCAAAGCCAGGATTTATTGGCGCCCCGGCCGTCCCAAAACCTGGCGCTGACCTGAACGGCAAGCGTCATCCCTTCCACCTTTTGTGGCATCCGAAAATTTGCCAGATAATTGTGAACCTGATTTGATACGGTGGGGACCGAAAGCGTTTCATCCGGCTGTTGCCAAACACCGCCTTGAATGAGTATTTTCGTCCAGTTTTCTTCAAAGGAAAGGTTCGGGGATAACCGCCTGAAGACACGTTCCCATTCCTCCCTGAAAAAATGATCCATATTGCGAAACTTCATCCCGGCGGAACTGATTGAGAGCAAGATATCTTCCATGGCGCGGCTATCGTAAATCGGATCCATTCCCGGCTGAACCAGCGAAAAAATATCCGGCGCTGGTTCATCAATACCCCATGTTTCGCAAGCGTGATGAACCGGCAGCAGATAATCGGCAAACAATGCGGTCTCATTCATGGTGGTTGCTAAAACAACTTTTAACCGAACTTTTGTCAGCGCATCTTCCATACGCCGGCGATCCGGAAACAAATAAACCGGATTGGTATTATAGATGATTAAATTGGAAATCTGGCCGGCTTCCATGGAACGAACGAATGCTTCAAAATCATGAACCGACCAACGATATGCTGCAGAATTCTCTTCACCGAGTGAAATCGTTTTGCCATAAGCTCCCGTAATATAATTCAATATATTCACCGTGATCTGGGAGTCGGTTGCGCGCTCGTGGGCAGACAGCGATTCACCACACAGCGCTACCGGTGCTGATGAATTTGCCAGTTGCCTGGCAATATCAATAATTGTTTCTTCGGGTAAACCAGAAAGCCTGGCTGCATTTTCAAGCGTAAATTTTGCAAGGCTTTTCAACCAGCGATTTTTTTCAAAAACAGTCAACTTAATTTTTTCATCATTTTGCAATAGCCAGCGCGCCAAAGTTAACATAACCACTGCTTCAGATCCCGGATTAATGCTGTGGTTCTGATCCGCATTTGCCGCTGTCAAACTATCGACAATCCCCAGATAAATCATTTTTGCGGACCTGCCATTGTCAAAGCGTCTGGCTTGCGAAAAGCGGTGCATCATCGCCACCGGGGATTGCCAGGTCTCCATAAAATCAGCGCCGAAGGAGAGCACCAGGTCTGGTTGATTCAAATGATATTGGGTTACTGCCAACCGATTAAATAAGATCTTGTTGGCTCTGATGTAACTGAGTCGGTTCAGCGGCTCATATTCTACCAGCGAGGCGTTTCCCAGGCTGCGCACCCAGCGCTCTGCCAGTCGTTTCTGTGCTCCGCTCAATTTGCCTGTCAGCAGCGCGGTTCGCCCTTTCCCAATTTTCGACGCGATTTCTTTGAGCGCGCGCTCCCAATCCAGTTTCTGTTTGGCGCCAGTGGTCGGAAAAAATGTGGGGTGTTTGATGCGGTCGACATTATACAGCTCCTGTAGCGCTGCCTGTCCGCGAATGCATAAACCGCCCCGATTGATCGGATGATTGGGATTGCCCTCGATCTTGATGACGTTGCCTTCGCTGACTTTGAGCATTACACCGCAGCCAGCCGGACATTCGCGACAGGTGGAGGCGTACCAGTAGGGCATTCCAGGGATGATTTCCTCAGCCGGTATTAAGCTGGAAAATAATTTTGCAATGGGACCGCGTCTGGTATCGGGAACCATTGACAGACTGAATGCTGTTAATCCAATCGATCTCAAAAATTCTCGGCGATCCAACTTCATTTTGACCTCATTTTGTGTTTTTTTTGTGATGATGAATTTAAAGCTAAATCTCACCACAATTCATTGCCATGCAATTTTTGAAAAACTTATCTCGACTGAAATTTGAGTTGTCGCGACCTTCAGGTAATGGTTCGAATAATTTGATCCATATTTCGATTAGCTTTTTCCGTGGATATTTCGATAACAAAACGGTAGAACTGTATAAAACTGAAGCTCTATCAATCAACCTCAGGCTAATATAAATTTTCGAATCCAGCTCCATCGACTCATTTATGACAGGTAATGCACTCTCTGGGCGCGCCCCGCCGCTTGTGACAGCTAACACACCATCCCATTTCCAAAAAGCCGCGATCCGACGAACCACCTGCCGAGCGAATCGCCACAGTCATGTTTTGCACCGGTCCGTGGCATTCCTGACATTTTATCTGTCCGATGACTGTATGAACCCGATGCGAAAAATAGACATGATCTTTGACCTGATAAACGCGATCCCATTGGATTTCCCCCTGCTCTTCAAGGATAGCCAACATTTTTTCCACTTCCGGATGGTCGATGCCAGCGCCTTCATGGCATTCTAAACATAACTCACCGGTTGGAATAGTTGCAACGGTTGATATCTCTGCATACGGATGACAATAGCTGCATTCCAGGTTCAAATTATTCACATGAACTGTATGCGAGAACTGTATCGGTTGTTCGGGCAAAGGACCAAAACGATGGATTACCATCCGAGCAAAAAAAGTCAGTGCAATGACCACAACGATCCAGCTTACCGTTGCCATTGTGATTACCAATCTGATTTTCGATTGACTCATCTTCCCACCTCCAGACTCAGCAGGTAATCGACGACCAGTTCCACTTCTTTACCCGAGATGGGCGGTTTGGGCATCACCGGAAAAGCCGGATCAATTTTTCTGGGATTGCTAATAAATTCGATCATCCCGTTGCGGTCATCCGAATATTTTTTGATGGCAAACTCCATCGACGGTCCTACAATTTTGCGATCAATGGCGTGGCAGGCAGTGCAAACATCCTGAAAAATTGCTTCTCCGGTTAGCTGAATTTCGCCGGTGGGTGAATAGGTCTTTAAAAATGTCGCCAGTCGCGAACGATATAATTCGGTCTTGTTGGCTAATATCTTTTTGGGCTCTCGCAACGCATTTTCGCGAATTTCGTGGCGCAGGGTTGCCATTAAACTCACCACCACCAATATTGCAACCAGCACCCATTCAGGCCGAAAAGTATCTTTAACGAACAAATTATTCGCGAGCATGAATACAGCAACTCCTGCGAAGATAACTGCAATCACAATCAGCGTCAATACCGATAAAGAATCTGCAACCACGGGCAGGGTACCATAATTGATCACACCGAACACCAATTGAAGCGCTGTAGCAACCAGCGCCCATTTTATGCCCAGACGTTGGGCACGGTTGTAGTACTCGGCATCGGCTTTATTGTTTTTGCCTTTAAAATGAAAATAGCCATAGGCAAAAAAACCGGTCAGGGCAAAACTGGCGTTCATGAAATGGAGATAGCGCGGTATCACATTTGGTACCCAGAGCGCCTGCCAGAAATTGTAAACATTTTTCCATTGATCCGGATAAAGCATCAAGTTGATGTTGCTCAAAAAGATCAACGGCACAAAACAGAAAATGGCAAACGCCAACACACCCCAAAAATATTTAAAGCGGCGACTATAGTTTGGCGAATCCCAGCTATATTTATAAATGTAGAGCGCTACAAAAGCCAGCGCTACCAGCCAGATAATTGAGAGCCACAGCGGCGCGGTGATGTTATTTGCCGAATAAAAAAAACTGGTATAAACCAGGCTGATGGCGAGCAACGGCGCAACGCCGATCACCACAGCCAGGCTTTTATTGACAGTGACGGTGTTCCCCATTTCCCGCGCCAACCGGCTGTAGAACGGGTCTTCTTTTCCGAGCATCCTAAAAAAAACAGTCCAGAAGGTTCCGCCGATCATGAAGTTGATGAATAAAATATGCACCACAAAAAATGCAATCAGAGCGAATTTCAAAAACCAAATCGCCGCCGGCAGTTCGAGCGGAATAGTGATGGGAATAATATCCATTTTAGTAATTACCCTCCGTGTTTGCAGGTTGGGCATTCGCATGATTGACGATTTTGTCCAGATAAGCTGCCAGCGCCTGGCGTTCGCTGTCCCTTCCGATAAACGGCGGCATGTACGGATGGGAGCGTTTATAGGTTCGAAGGAAATTATCAATTATCTCGGCATTTTGCAGCACGGCTGGCTTCCTGGTAATTCCATTTAGTCCGCTATAGGTATGGCAAATGGCGCACTCCATTTTAAAAACTTTTTCGCCCAATCGGAGCTGCGGGTCAGTTTCAGTAGCCGATCTTTCAACCCAGCCCGAAAATTCGGACACGCCGATTTTATTGAGAAACGGCTCTTCCTGCACTCTGATTCCGTTTGAATATAAATAGTTGTGCACTGTGTAGGGTTTTCGGATAAATTCCCGCACCCGTTCATAACTACCGAAGGCAATAATCAGCAAAAACACCGGCACAAAAGAGATGAATCCGTAATCACGTTGTTTGATAAAAAGAATCACTCCGAACAAAACCATCAAACCGACAATTGCCATAAAGATAATTTTGCTTATTTTAGCATAGGCAGCATATTTCAGCGTCATCAACGCTGTAGGAATCAAATGGCCGATTTGCTGTGGCAGGCTGTGGTAATAGCTCAAAACACCGAACAGAAATACCGGAGCCAGAATCATCAGGCTTTTTCCCGCCCAGCGCCAGACTACGGGATACTGGTCTTGATAAGCTTTAAAAAAACGCATGATGAACAATCCGAATCCAATTGATAACAACGCTGCCAGAAATGTACGGCTGACCAATTGCGGCAGATAACTGGGATTAAAAAAGCCATCCCAGAACGAGCCGGAGACCAACCATTTCCCTGGCGTTAGCATGGCGCCAAGAATACCGGTAATTAACATCATGGTCAACCAGGAAGCAGCGAGGTAAAATAATCCGATCTTAAAACCGGTTGCATCGCCATATTTTTTCCATCCGAGATAGTAGAGCATTAACAAAACCAGTTCAACCACAAAAACGATCCACTCGGTAAACCATGCCCAAAAAAATATGTGCAGCAACGAACCGATAGTAACCGGCGAAACCGTTGCCGTGGTCAGCCAAATTCCCACACCAGTCAAAGCGCCCACTGAAGTGGTGATAATAAAAAATATTCTCAAAATTCGATAGGCTAATTCGCCCAGCCGTTTATTGTTTTCCCGCAATGATTTATAATGCAATGAGACAATAAAGAAACTGCCGCCGACTGCCAATCCGTGTGAAATGACCACATGGATCAAAGCGACAACAGCGATGAGCATACGGTTTCCAATAAATGGCATCTGAAAAATAGGCCATTCCATAGCGCCTCCGAGGAAGAATCAATTTATGAAGTTGTTTGGCACCGAAGCAACGTTTTGGTTGTGGTTATTTGCCAGTGTTAAACCTTTTATTACAGCAAAATCTTAAAATTTGAGTCAAATTTTAAATATGGCAAAGATGAGTATTACAAGCTCGTCCCGCCGTGAGGCCATACGCAT
>DSAU01000434.1 GCA_011046315.1 bacterium | reverse complement strand
TGACCGCGTATGGGATAAATCAACCGGCGAAGTGCAAAGTGATAACCTATTGATCCATGAGGATAAAACGCCAAACATGGCTGGCGTGAACAAGCTTTTTCCGTCGGCAAAAGATATCAACCAAATGGTGATTAGTGATTTTCAATATGCGTTTGTATGGGGGCCCAATGCGCCAAAGGAAAAGCTTGATGGATTGGAGATTGTCAGTCTTGCAGCGATGTCGGATTCCATCTGGGATCGTGCCCGGTGGGCGATCGCCGGCAGGTTCTCAACCGAGAAACATGGGTCATTTATCAATTGTGACGGTATTGTACAATCATTTCGCCGGGCGCTCAAGGGCGAAGATAATTTTGATGATTTGATGTTTTTTGTTGATCTGTTAAAAAAATTGGGCATCAATCCGGTTGGCAGAACTGTAGAGGAAGTCAGGCGGGTGTTTGAAAAACAATAGCAACCATTGATGAATAAATTAAACGAGCGAAATCACAGATCAAATGAAAAACAGATTAGCGAAGCAATAACGGACATAGTTACCAAACGAGAGATTTAACGAGGCAAACCGTATGCAATCAACTATTCTTGGTATTAATATCGTCTACTTTTGGACCTATTTTTTTGTTGCCGGCGCTATCTTTATTTTTATGTTTATGATGGGCGCTGTAATGAGCTGGTCTGAACGTAAACAATCGGCACAGCTCCAGGATCGGATCGGCGCCAATAGAGCAGCCATCCCGTTGCCCTTCGGTAAGAAACTGGCGTTGTGGGGATTTATCAACAACCTTGCCGACGCGATCAAATGCTTGATTAAAGAAGACTTCCGACCGCAGGCTTATGATAAATTGATGTACAACCTCGCCATCTTTTTTGCGTTTATCCCAGCGGTGTTGGCAGTGGCTGTGGTTCCGTTTGCCGGGGTGGTCAAACCGGCGGAATTTTTTCAGGCGTGGTATTTGAAGTGGATCCCCTGGCTGCCGGAATATTTTGCCGCCAATCTACCAGATTTTTCTTTCCGCGTTCAGGTCGCCAATTTAAATGTCGGTTTACTGTTCATTTTCGCAATCGGCGGACTCAATGTTTTCGGCTCCATTCTCGCCGGATGGTCATCCAATAACAAGTTTTCCATGATGGGCGGTCTGCGCGCTGCCTCGCAAATGATCTCTTATGAAATAAGCATGGGGATGTCCCTACTTGGGATTATTTTCATTTATCAGCACATCGACCTCTGGGGACTGGTACAGGCGCAGAGCGATTTGGCTTGGGGTTGGCTGCCGAAATGGGGAATTTTCCTCCAGCCGTTGGCGTTCTTCTTATTTATTGCGGCAGCGGTAGCCGAGAATAAACGCATGCCGTTTGACCTGCCAGAAGCAGAGTCGGAGATTATCTCCGGATATTTTCTCGAATATTCCGGTTTTAAAATGCTGCTGTTTATGTTTGCTGAATTCATCGAAATCGTATTCGTGGCTATCATGTTGACCACTTTGTTTTTCGGCGGTTTCTCGGTGCCATGGCTAATGGCGGATGGTTTTCATTTCCCCTGGGGTAGTTATGTACCGTTGTCGCACGCTTCAGTAGTCATTCTACAAATAATTTCATTTCAACTAAAAGTATTTTTCTTCTGCTGGCTTCTACAACAGTTGCGCTGGAGTTTGCCAAGATTCCGCTACGATCAGGTTATGGATCTGGGCTGGAAAATATTGTTGCCGCTTTCCATTGTTAATTTGATCATTACCATTATTATTGTGGCACTCGGAGGTTTTTAATATGAGCTATCAGATTCAGGGCTTACCTGATATGGAATATGTTGACCGCAAAAAACGACAGTTTCTAATTCAAATTTATTACCGGGAAATTGCACGCGGCGTCTGGATCACCACCAAACATTTTTTCCGAAATTTGTGGAAATGGTTGACCTTCCGCAAAGGCGGTGTAGTCATTCTTTATCCCGAAGAAACCAGACCTGATATGTCTCCAAATAATCGCGGTCGTCATGTTCTGGTTCAAAGACCAAACGGCTCTTCACGCTGTGTTGCCTGTCAGATGTGCGCCACCATCTGTCCGGCGCAATGTATCACCATCCAAGCCGAGGAAAGCGAAGATCCATTGATCCAAAAACGCCCCCGCGTCTTTGAAATAGATGTCAGCCGCTGCATTTTCTGTGGATTTTGTGTGGAAGCCTGTCCCGTCGATGCAATTCGAATGCTGGCGACTACCGAGAATCTGGTGGGCTACAACCGTTTCAATATGATCTATGATAAAGAAAAATTGTTAAACTGGCATCCGATAGTCGAGCAAGATGTGGTGCACGGACATGAACCACCAGCAGATTAATATCAAGCTTGCCGCCATTACCTAACTGAATTTAGTTTTAATGGCGGTCTATGACAAATCATGTTAAAAATTGAAACAAGGGAATATATATGGATTTCAACGTTTTAATGTTCTATGTCTTCGGTGTCACCGCAATCGCCGGAGGTCTCGTTCTGTTCTTTGCTAAACACCCGATTCGCAGTGCTATGGGATTGCTGGCATCCATGCTGGCACTGGCGGGAATGTATGCAATCCTTCAGGCGCATGCCATCGCAGTGTTTCAGGTGATTATTTATGCCGGCGCGATCATGGTTTTGATCATCTATTTTATCATGCTGCTGGATATTCAAAGTGAAGAGTATCTGCGAAAGTACAACAAACTGCTTTGGGCGGGAGGCATTTTTCTGGTCGCGATTTTGACGCTTTTTATTTACAAACTGTACAACATTTTATCAGCATCTCCGGACACTTTCACAACAATCAGCAGATCAATTGATCCCGCAACAGCGCCAGAGGAATTTGGCGGGATCAAGCCGTTCTCAAAAGGACTGTTGACTAATTATCTGTTTGCTTTTGAGTTTGTCTCCACATTGCTTTTCGCGGCGATCGTTGCCGTAATTTCAATTGTTCAATTGGATTGGAAAGGTCGTAAGAATGAGTAATACTATTGGTGATTTTATACTGGGTTCTGGCGGCATTTTTACCATTTCCGTGGTCATTATTCTATTTGTGATCGGTGTGGCAACGTTTATGTTTCGTCGCACATTATTACACATGCTCATGGGCGTGGAATTAATGCTCAACGCTGTTAATTTGAATTTAATTTATTTTGCCCGATTACATCAAAACCTGGAAGGTCAGATGCTATCGCTAATGATTTTTGTGGTCGCCGCCTGCGAAGTAGCAGTGGGGATCGCTATCATCGTTAACTTGTATAAACGGACGGGAACAATCGGTGTGGAAACATACAGTGAAGAAAGGGGCTAATCTTTTATGGAAAACAGCCTGATACTCATTATCGTACTTTTGCCGCTGGCAGGCGCATTGCTCAATGGCATCGTCGCTGCCGCCAATGCCTATCGAAAAAAAGAAATTTGGGGTGAAAAAATTTCCGGTATATTGGCGTTCAGCACGGTGGCGCTATCATTCATATTATCAATGTACGCCGTCTTTGTAAAGATGGCCGGCGCTGAAGCCATTGCCTGCACACCGTATCAGTGGATGACAGCCGGCGGTTTAAACGTAAATATTACATTTATGATAGATCATCTATCAGCGGTGATGCTACTGGTTGTCACTGGCGTCAGCGCAGTGATCCATTTTTATTCGATCGGTTACATTCATGGCGACAAATCCAGCGTCCGCTATTTTACCTATTTGAACCTGTTCGTATTTGCCATGTTGCTGCTGATCCTGGGCGATTCCATGCCGGTGATGTTTGTTGGCTGGGAAGGTGTGGGGCTTTGCAGCTATTTGCTGATTGGATTCTGGTACAAAGAAGATGAAAAAGCCGCTGCTGGCAAAAAAGCCTTCATCGTCAACCGCATCGGAGATTTCGGTTTTCTGCTGGGAATGTTTCTTATTTTTGCTAACGTCGGATCGCTTGCCATCGCCGACGTTAACGAGTACTTTCATCAGCACAACTCAATGACCTTTTTTTGGACAAACGTGGCTGCAATCTGCCTGTTCATCGGCGCAACCGGAAAATCAGCGCAGATTCCACTCTACGTATGGCTGCCTGATGCCATGGCAGGCCCAACTCCGGTTTCAGCGCTGATACACGCCGCAACCATGGTTACAGCAGGTGTCTATATGGTCTGCCGGTTTCACGGGGTCTATCTGGCGGCGCCGGTGGCAATGCAGGTAGTGTTGTGGGTCGGCGGATTAACCGCGTTATTCTCCGCCACGATCGCGCTTTATCAAAACGATATTAAAAAGGTGCTGGCATATTCTACTGTGAGCCAACTTGGATTCATGTTTATGGCGGCGGGCGCCGGCGCATTTGTCATTGCTATTTTTCATCTAATGACTCACGCTTTTTTTAAAGCCTGTCTCTTTTTGGGCTCGGGCAGTGTGATTCACGCCATGGGCGGAGAACAGGACATCCGCTACATGGGCGGATTAAAAAAGTTTATGCCCGCCACTTTTTTGACTTTCACACTGGCGACACTGGCGATTGCAGGTTTCCCGCCATTCGCCGGATTTTTCTCGAAAGACGAAATTTTATGGAATGTATTTGCATCCGGGCACGGAAACAAGATTGTCTGGCTCATCGGCATGGTTGCTGCATTGTGTACCGCGTTCTATATGTTCAGGCTGGTTTATCTGACCTTTTTCGGAAGCTTCCGAGGATCGCGGCAACAGGAGCATCACTTGCATGAATCACCTAAAACCATGACCGTTCCGCTGATGATCCTGGCGGCGCTTTCTGTGGTCGGCGGATGGATCGGAATCCCCAAACTGCTGTCTTTCGGCGCGATCCCCAACTATTTTCACGATTATCTGGAACCCACACTTTCAAAATATGGACATGTTCATATCGACCATTACAGTCACGCCACCGAATATGCTTTGATGGCGCTGTCAGTGGCAATCGCGTTCGCTGGTTGGTTATTGGCGCGAATGTTATTTCGTGAATTAAAATATAGATTACCCGATCCGGCGACCTATACCGGAATTTCCCGTCTGTTGTGGAATAAATATTTTATCGATGAAATCTATATGAAATTTATCGTCAATCCGATAAAATACCTGTCAACCAACATCTTTTTAAACATCGCCGATAAGAAAATTATTGATGGCGCAGCCAATGGCTCTGCCTCCGGTTGGAAATGGGTCGCGGTGCTCCTGTCTTTCTTCCAATCCGGAAATATTCAGGCGTACGGATTCTATATGCTATTCGGCGCAACTATCGCCTTTATTTTTGCATTGTTCTTGTTCTAATCAAAGCTAAATTTTGGAGTCGTTAATGGGCATTTTATCCTGGACACTACTTATTCCGCTGTTCGGCGGAATTTTAATGATGCTAATACCGAGTCGGGATTCCTATTCCGAAAAAAGTTCCGCTTCTATATATGGGTGGATCGCCCTGGGGATCACTACCCTTGCAATGGTTGTTTCGATTTTCATGCTGATAAACTTTGATAATTCCGCTGATGGCTACCAGTTTCAAGAAAAATTTGAATGGATCCCCCAGTTCGGATTAAATTATCACCTGGGAATTGACGGGATATCAATTCTATTGTTTATGTTAACTACAATCATTATGCCCTTTTCGGTTTTAAGCTCTTTTAAATACATTCAGAAACGAAAAAAAGAATACTACATCTGGCTGCTGTTCCTCGAATTTACCATGCTGGGAGCTTTTGTCGCGCTCAATCTGTTTATCTTTTACATTTTTTGGGAATTGATGCTGATCCCGATGTTTTTTCTCATCGGAATATGGGGAGGACCAAAGCGTATTTATGCGACGGTAAAGTTTGTGTTATTCACCGTGGTCGGTTCATTGATGATGTTGGCGGGCATTGTTTATCTGGCGATTCTCGCGCGTAACACTTTCGGAGAGTTTACCTTTGAATTTGAACAACTGATGAAATTAAACATCCCGCTGCAAACGCAACTGTGGTTATTCGCTGCCTTTGCTCTTGCATTTGCCATTAAAGTCCCCATGTTTCCGTTTCACACCTGGCTGCCTGATGCTCACGTGGAAGCGCCGACTGCCGGATCGGTCATCCTTGCCGGCGTGCTATTGAAAATGGGAGGATACGGTTTTATCCGTTTGGGAATACCGCTGTTTGGCGACGCCGCTTTGCAGGCAGCTCCATTGATGCAGCTTCTGGCTGTTATCGGTATTGTCTACGGCGCATGTCTGGCGCTGGCGCAATCCGACTTGAAAAAACTGGTAGCGTACTCGTCCATCAGCCATCTGGGTTACGTGATGTTAGGGCTGTTCGCATTGACTCCAGAAGCGATTCAGGGGTCGATCCTTCAGATGGTGAATCACGGAATTTCAACCGGCGCCCTGTTTGCTCTTGTGGGAATGATTTACGAACGGAGACACACTCGCGAGATTGCCGATTTTGGAGGGTTGGCATATCGGTTACCGCTGTTTTCGGTTGCGTTCATGATTATTACGCTGTCGTCAGTGGCGTTGCCGGGAACCAATGGATTCATTGGTGAATTTCTGATTCTGTTGGGCAGCTTCAAAGCTGCCTGGGCGCAGTACCTGGCGCATCAGCAGGTTTTCGGACTGGTGTTGATGGTGTTTGCAACGTCAGGGGTTATACTGGGCGCCTATTATATGCTTTGGATGGTACAGCGAGTCTTCTTCGGCCCCTTAAACAACGATAAAAATAAAAATTTGAAAGATCTCAGCTTTCGTGAAATGGTGGTACTGATACCATTTATCATTTTTGTGTTCTGGATCGGACTTTTCCCTAAAAGCTATCTGACAAAAATGGAAAAATCCGTGAATAGCTATGTCGAACAATATCAGCCACAAGAGCTGAAACAGAAATTAACGGTACCGGATGAGCATGAAGGTTTGGCAGAAAAGAGCACGGAAATTATTAAAACTAAACCTTAGCCCAATCCAGATAAATTAAACATGAGCAGCTAAACAGAAATCAAACCTACAAATAAATCGCTTGGAATTGTATATGAATGAAATTTTTTTTGATCCCAATTTTATGATGGGCGAAATAAGTCTGGTTGCCTTGATTGTTATTTTGACCATTATTGAGGCTTTTCGAAGACCGATCTTTGTGCTTCTGAACACACCGTCAAATTCAACCGGGTTGGATCGCCGAAATAAGCAGGCCAGTTGGTTTGCCGGGATCGGGTTGATCATTGTCGCTGTAATTTTTTATGTGTTCGGCAAAGCCACTGCTGGCGAACATATCATACTTCTCAATAATTCGCTCACAGCCGGTGGCGGCATGTACATCGGCAAACTCGCATTGATTGGCGCAGCTATTTTAGCGGTTTTAATGTCAGCCCGATATACATTAACCCAGTCGATTCCGGCCATGGATTATTATTTGCTGCTGCTGTTTTCACTGTTGGGCGCGGTGACATTGATCGCAGCCGAAAATTTTCTGATTATTTTTCTCGCGCTGGAAATGATGTCCATACCCATATATGCTCTGGTGGGATTGAAAAAATTTAGTACCCGCGCCGGAGAGTCGGCGATAAAATACCTGTTGCTGGGCGGTTTTTCTTCCGGTTTTTTGCTGTTGGGAATTTCTTTTCTTTATGGCACAACCGGCAGTCTCATTGTTAAAGATGTGATCCAGTCGCTCAACTTCATTGTGTTTGATGCCTCGGCTTTTCTTTCAGCCATCGGATTGATTTTTGTTTTTATCGGGTTGGCTTTTAAAGTATCGTTGGTTCCGTTCCATGCCTGGACGCCTGATGTTTACGAAGGCGCCGGAACGCCAATCACGGCTTTCATGAGCGTTGCCGTGAAACTGGCTGCATTTGCAGTGATACTAAAAATTTTCGCCAGCATTGATACCTTCGGCGAATTTGATTCGGTCTTCAGTCTGATCTTCATGTTTTTTTCATTGCTCACTGTAATTTACGGTAATTCGGTGGCGCTCGTTCAACAGAATGTCAAGCGAATGCTGGCATATTCTTCAATCGCTCACGCGGGTTACATGGGACTGGCGCTTGCGCCGATGCACCATAAAATACATACTGTTCAGGCAGTGCTGTTTTACGGTATCGGTTACATTGCCATGAATATGCTGGCTTTTGGCGTGCTGGTTTATCTGACGCGTAAAGAAAAATATTGCGAAACCCTAAATGATCTAAAAGGAATTGCACGCAAATATCCGGGCGCAGCCGCCATGATGGCAATCGCCATGTTCTCTTTAGCTGGCTTACCACCAGCCGTCGGTTTCGTCGGAAAAGTTCAAATTTTCATTCAGTTACTGGAAGGACACATGTACATTACCGCAGTCATTGCCCTGCTTTTTAGCCTTGTGGCGTTATATTTCTACATTAATGTGATCGTGGTTATGTACATGCGCGAACCTGAAACAGAGATAACAAATATCGATAAACATTCGGTGGGACCGGTCTGGATTTCGCTGAGTCTGGCAGCGCTGTTTGTGCTGGTTCTTGGCATATTGCCATCACCGCTGCTCAAATGGGCTCTCAAATGGGCTGAAATGCTGTTTTAATTGAACGTTGGTTTAACTTTAAAATATCCCATCCCGCAATGTTGGTTAATTGCGGGTTTTTTTTGAAAAATAATCAACAAACTTAAATGAACTGAAATAGCTTTAACGAGTTTAATTATTATCGCGAAACCACAACTCAAGAGGAGGTGATTTTGAAATGAAGCGTTTTACAGTTCCCCGCATCGCTCATTGTGATGAAGGTTGTTGTATTCTGTCCTGAGCAAGACGTTAAACTGCTCTATTAAGACATATTTTTTAATAGCGTAATTCCGGATTTTGAGACCTGACTCTCCAAAAAAACATCATTGGAGGGGTCAGGTTTCCTTATGATGAAGATCGACCGGGAAGTTGAATTGCAGCAGTTGCTTCGATCAAACATGATAATAGCCGATGGAAGCATATAGTTCATAGATGGTCGAAATCTGGATTGGGATTGATAATGCTAATTTGATGGATTCTACATTAATAAATTCAAAAAAATTTTGGCTTTTTATGATTTTATAACACTCTGGAGAAATACAATGACTGTTATCTGATTTGTGATAATCTGACAGAAAGCAGCGCTGTTTGCCATTTTCCGGTCTGTCTTCGCTGGTTTGGTTTTCACCATAGCTGGAGGTTTTTGTTGTGAATGCTCTAAGCAAACATTTTACTGCCATCGCCGAAGACTACTGCCAATTGAGATCGACAGAAATGGCGCCGGTTGATTATATTTACCGCCTAATTAAAAATCAGGACAAAATTTTTGCTGCTGATTTGGGATGTGGTTGTGGAAGATACAGCACCCGGCTGTATCAACGATTACATGGTAGAATAGTCCTCTATTGTGTGGATTATAATTGGGATATGCTCCGACAATTATCCCGCTTTTTACAACGTCATCCCATTAGCAATTTTTACCTTTGTCAAAGTGATGCTAATAATATTCCGTTCGCTGACAAATCGCTTGATATGATACTGATATTTAATGCTATTCATCATTTTCCTCTTTTAAACTTTCTAAAGGAGGTAAGCAGGCTGTTGCGCCCGCAAGGCTGGTTATTTATCTATACCCGAACCCGAAATCAAAATAACCGAAATATTTGGGGCAAATTCTTTCCTCTATTTGCCGATAAAGAAACACGCTTATACGAGGTTCAAGAAATTAAAGGCTATATCAAATTAATCCCGGGGTTATGTTTTGATAATGTTAAAAATTTTCGTTTCAACAAAACAGCATCCCTTGATCGCCTGCTGGAGTTGGCGAGACATCATCACTATTCTACTTTTTCGCTCTACTCACAAAGTCAATTTAAATGGGCGCTTCATCTATTTGAGAGGAAAATTCGAGAGCATTTCCCAGACTTGAATAATATCACCTGGCAGAATGAAAATGTGTTGCTTTCAGTAAGGAAAAATGAGCAACCGAAAAATAAATTACGTTTTCAAAAATAATTAAGATCTGAAAAAAGTCGACAATTCGAATAGATCGCTTCAGAAAATGAAAAAGCCCACGGTTAAAGCTTATTGTGAAACAGGTGTCTGAGTTGACAAACGAACTGCTAATTTTGGAGAAACAGAGCCGATGACAACAGAACAGTTTGAGTTTTTTCGAGCATGGTTTGATGATTATACGACCGGCTTTATGAATGAATCCAGGGACAAAACAGAGATGATCAATTTAAAATATCAACACACCAGACACGTGTGCCAGGAAATAGAGATGCTCTGTTCCCAATTGAATTTACCCGAAAGCGACACGCTGATGGCAAAAACCATGGCGCTATTTCATGACGTTGGGCGATATGAACAGTATCAACGATATCAAACCTTTTTGGACATGAAATCAGTGAATCACGCCGAACTGGGAATTCAAATATTAATTCAAAACAATGTCCTGAAAAATTTAAACGATCACCAGCAGCAGCTAATTTTATCGGCGATAAATTTTCACAACCGAAAACAACTACCGCTTGACCAATCCGAAAAAACACTATATTTTTCAAAACTGCTGCGGGACGCCGACAAGCTGGATATTTGGCGGGTGGTCATCGATTATTATTACCGGGTGGGTGACGAAACTAATGGCGCCATCGAATTGGGATTGCCGGATACGCCGGACATTTCCGATGGCGCAATCAACAATTTACTGAACGAAAAAATTGTTGAGCTGGAATACGTCAAAAATAGCAACGATTTTAAACTGTTGCAGATAGGTTGGGTCTATGATATAAATTTTTTACCAGCATTGAAGGCTGTCGATCAACGAGGCTATTTGGAGAAGATATTTGACAAATTACCTGAATTAGACGGGCTGCATCATGTCCGCCAAGCAGTGCGGTCTTATGTGAATCGAAAGATGACCAAAAAAAATCAGTTGATAATATAATGGTTGGATGCTAATGCAGATTTAAATCGAATCGATGGTTGTCTTTTAAAATGGATAGCCTCAAAGCAATTTGCATTAATTGAAAAGTGGTGACAAGCCACCAGAACATCTTCAGCAAACGGTCAAAAATCAGAGATCACAAACAAGTGATGGCTTGAAATTTTCTCAATTCTGCACTGAAGTAAGATTTAAAAAAAATAGTTTGTTAATTCAATGGCAGACAATTCATTCTCAAAAACAGCAATGGCTTTGGAGCATTTCCAAAGCCATTGCCTTCTATAATAGAATTAAAAATTTATCACTCAGATTATTTTCCCATCTGAAACTTAACACCGGCAGAGATGCTAAAGAAATCGACGCCGTTCAGCGTATATTTGAGTTCTGCGAAACCGGTCATGCTTTCTGAGAAGGGATAGTCAAGGCCGCCTAAAACATGGAAGCCGATCTCAGTATCAGAATCGCTTACGTCGGTGTCATATCCCCAATAATCCTGTGGACCGGTGTATTTTCCTTTTGAACTGGCAATGATAAAATCAATTCCGCCGCCACCGTAAAATTTCATCGGGCCCGAACCCGGCAGGTAATACTTGGCGGTTGCTCCGATTAATATTTCAGAAAAAGTCCACTCATAATAGCCAGCTTTATAAGTTTTACCCCAATAATCAACATGGGCCTGAAGGGCGATATCCGGAGTGATCGTTCCCAAATCCACCACAACGCCGAGACCAATTGTATTGTCAATCGGATCCTCGGGCATCACAAAACCGACTTTCCCGCCAACAGCTTTCAGCCCGATGTCAGCCTGGGCAAAACCGAAACTAACCGTCACCAACATCGCTAACAAAACCAATCCTAATTTTTTCATCGACAACTCCTCCAATAAGTG